>NZ_JBPMLP010000020.1:0-14675 GCF_054026695.1 Thermosulfuriphilus sp. | reverse complement strand
CGGGCATCAAGAAAGGAGACCCTATGGGAGTTGATCTCCAGTATGACCGGAAAATCACTTTTCCCCTTGATGACCAGGGCCCCAAACCCGGCCATTCTAAGGCTTATAGCACTCCGGCCCCCGGCATGGGTCTCGCCGAGGTTGCCAGTGTGGGGAGATTTGAAGAAAGCCGCTGTCTTTGAGGCCATGGGGAAGTGACCACAAAGAGGACCAATGGCCATGATTACCGGGGCCTCGGCAGATAAGGGATCGACCCCCTCAGGACACTCTTCTAAGAGAAGTTGACTGGCAACCCCCGCTCCTCCTAAAAAATTTTCAAAAAGCTCTGGTCTAGACTCTATGGAAAAACTTCGTCGGGAAAGATCAACATAGAGGACCCGCTCTAGGGAATCATGGGGAACCATTGTCTTCCTCCTTAATCAAGGCCAAGACACCATGGGGACAGTATTGGGCACAGGTCCCACAATGGACACAAAAAACCGGCTTGTTGCGTTCTTCGTCCCAAAAGATAGCACCCGGTAGGCAGGCTTGACGGCAGTGACCGCACCCCAAACAACGGTTAGCTAGATGGACAACCCCTCCACCACGGCGAGGCTTAAGAGCCTCTGCTGGGCAGACATGAGCACAAGGAGGTTCTGGACAGGCTCTACAGACGGTGACCGTAAGGCCTCGACTCAATCCCCCTCGGGAGTGAGGAAGAATGGCTGCTCTCCCATAGCCTCCTAGTGAAAATCTTCTTTGACAGGCAAACATGCATAATTGGCACCCGACGCACCTTTCTGTATCTAATACGTGAAGGTGGGCCATCTCAGCTCCTTATTATCTGGAAGGGTATTCTAGATATTAGTAAAAAGTATCTTTTTCCGTCCATTAAAATCTTTTAGTTTGTTCTGCCTAAGGGACTAGGCTATTTAAAATTTAAGAATGTAACTAGGTCTTAGGGCCGTTAAGATTTCCCTTTTAGGAAGATATTTTAGGCTGTTATGTTTGATTTTCTTAATATTCGCTCTTTGGTGGGCTTATTTATCCTTTTTCTCGTCTTGGCTCTGGCTTTTCAAGGAAGCCGCGGGCTTTTTGATTGTGATGAGACCCGTTATGCTGAAGTAGCCAGAGAAATGCTTATCTCCGGCCAGTTCCTCATCCCCCAAAGGGATTTCCTCCCCCACCTGACCAAGCCCCCCTGACCTATTGGGCCCTGGCTGGAAGTATAAAAATCTTTGGCCAAAACGAATGGGCCGTCCGTTTTCCCAATGCCCTAGCCTTCGCTCTGACAGCTCTTTTAGTTAGCCAAATCGGAGCCTCTTTCTGGGGAAGGAAGGGGCTTTGGGCCGGGATCATCTACGCTACCAGCCTCTTTCCTTTTGCGGCGGCCAACGTGGTCACTACGGATACGCTTTTGGTCCTCTGGGAGACAGCGGCGGTCTGGGCCTTCGTCAAGGGCCATAAGGCTCAAAGAGTTAAGGCCCGACTGTGGTTTAATGCTATGTGGCTTTTTTGGCCTTGGCCTTCCTCACCAAAGGCCCAGCCATCTTTCCCGTGGCCGCGGGTTTAGTGGTCTTCCGGTGGCTTCAAAGGAGAAAATTCCCGCTTCATCCCTCGCTTCCCGAAGGGATGGTCCTCTTCTTGTTACTTGGGCTAAGTTGGTATTTTCTAGTAGTAATAAAGATTTCGGGCTCCTTCTCCCTCCTTCTCCAGGAGCAGGTGATCGGCCGCCTTTTTAGCCCAGTATATCACCGAAATTCTTCTTGGTACGCCCCTTTTTACCTTTATTTACCGATCCTGACCTTAGGGGGGCTTCCTTGGGCCCTGATCTGGGTAAAGGCCTTTAAAGAATTAGGACCTGGGGGGCTGAGAAAGGTCCTGTCTGGAAGGCACTTCTCTTTGTTAGGATTGTGGTTCCTAGTGCCTTTGGTGGTTTTCTCTCTGGCCAAATCCAGACTTCCCCTTTACATACTTCCCCTCTTTGCCCCTCTATCCCTCATGACTTGTGGTCTCTTTCTGAAAATGGGGTATTTTCGAGGCCCCCTGAGGATTTCTCCTCGTTTGGCTGTTTGGTTATTCGTCCTCCTGGCTCTTAAGTTTACTGCCGCCAAGATTCCTTTCCCTCAGGATGCCTGGGTCTATTCTCAGGCTCTTGGTCCGTATCTAAAATCCTCTTCCTGTCATCTAGCCTTGGAAGGGATTTATCTTGATGGTCTTTCTTTCTATACCGGCATAAATTTTGATTATCTTCCTGATTCTATAGCCACCAAGACAGCCCAAACGGAGGTCTCCTGGAGGCAGAAAATAAAAGAAATTCGAACACAGGGACGATGTTTGCTGGTTGTTCGAGGTGGCTCTTGGTTTTCAGTGATCCCCTGGCTTAGGCGTCAGGGATTAAAGGTTCATGAATTTATCCGCTGTGAAAAAATCAGGCTTTATGAGTTACTTCCTTAAGTAAGGCCGCCCCATCAAAAATATAACCCTTACCCGAAGACTTTATATCTTTTTTCAAGTGTTGTTCAGGTATTTATAGAAAATTCCTATTTGATCAATAGAGAAAGGTAATCTAGGTTGTTCAGGGGCCGGGTGAGAGGGCTGGTGCCCTCCCAGGGCTGCAAACCCTGTGGGGTCCCTTTGCTACCTGGGACTTGGTTGGTTCGATTCCAACCCCGGCCTTTTGTTTAAGGTTAATTGGGATTTGACGAAAAGGGCCTAGAGTTAAGACTTGGAGCCGGCGAGGGGATTTGAACCCCTGACCTGCGGATTACGAATCCGCTGCTCTGCCGCTGAGCTACGCCGGCCCTGTTGGCTAGACTGGTTTGACCTTCTTTTTGGGGCGTTTGGCCTCTTCTCTTAAACGAAGGGGGCCTTCATTATAGAGGGCCTTTTTGAGCCACAAAAAGCCAAATTTAAGGAGCTCAAGTTCGTCGTTTTTGATCTTCTCCTGGGTCTTTTGGTCCACTTCATAAATCTCCAGGAATCGGCTCCCAAAGACAAAATCGCGAAAGCGGTCCACATTAGTAGAGACCATGAAGAACATCTCTAGCGTTTGGGGATGGACCTTCATCGGACCTAAGGATTCCTTTTTCATGATGATTTCTATCCAGCCCTGGTTGAACTCATCATACTCTATTGCTCCCTGATTTTTACGCCACTCGGCAATGGTCCATTCTTTGCCCCGGCCCATCCCCTGGCAGAAACCTTCCTTGACAAAATAATAGAATTCCTCGTTTTTCTTTTTGTCTGTGTTTCGAAACATGCCCATGCCAATAGGATAATAACGACAAGAGACCGGGCGGTCAGGATAAACCGAACAACCTCCATCGACTAGAAAAGGGCAAAGTTTCTGCTCTCCCTCCATTTTAAGCCTAGCTACCGGAAGGCCAGACCGGGGAAGGATAAAAGGTTCCGTATATTTTAGGAGGAATTCGTCACAGGAGAGCTTTAGGTTGTTCTTAAGTCTGATTATGTCATAAGGGGTAAGGCAGATAAAAAGGTCCGAGCAGCATTCCGTAAAGCAGGGAACCCCTTTATCACAGACAAAGCGGAAACGTGTTTTTTCTGTCAGTTGAACCGGGACAATGACTTTGTCTCGGGCGGTGAGTTTATGTTCAAATTTGCCCATGGCTGCCTCCAAGAATTTTGTTCATTTAAAGACTCCCTAAGGCCTTTGTCAATCTTGCCAGGTCTTCTTGGCGATTGATATTCAGAAAACTCAGCCCTTGGGAATCATATCTCTGCCAGTCCTTTTGGGGAACAAATTGAACAGAGATTTGTTCCACAAGTCCTTTCAGAGAGCGACCTCCTTTTAAAAAATACTCCCTTGCTTGGGGGTAAATTCCCTTCGAATAAAGGGCCAGCAGAGGTTGAGGCCGTCCGTCATAGATAGGGACAATGGCCCCTTGAGATGTGTTCTTGGCTAAGGTGATTAGGTAATTCAAAAGAGGAGGCTGGATAGCTGGCATATCACAGGCGACCAAGAGGACCCATCTAGAGGGGAGAGCTTCAAGGGCCGAGAGAAGACCAACCAGAGGGGTTTGCTCTGGGTAGAGATCAGTGATGATTTTTCGTCCGCTATCACTATAATAGTGAGCCTGATTTTTTTTAGATATTATATAAATAGATAGCTTAACTTCTTCTAGGGCTTGACAAATCCGCTCTAGAAAAGAGGCTCCTTGCCATTGGAAAAGGGCTTTATTTTCACCGAAACGGCGACTTTGTCCTCCCACAAGAACAGCCCCGGAGACAAAAAAATCTTGACTTCTCTCAGGGGTAGTGCGAAAAGAAGAGCCAAACCTGCCGTTATGATATGAGAATTTATTCACTTGGGTATCTACTATATTAGCTATTTAACGTTTAAACAAGGAGACCACCTTTTTCCGCTTGACACAAGAGGCATTGTTCCCTATAAATACCCCTGGCCAATGAGTGAAGATTCATTTATTTAACCTATAAATTTCTTTTAGAAAGGAGAGGGTCATGGCTTTAGTTAATCCCCATGGTTCAAGGAAAAAATTAACCCCGCGCCTGCTCCATGGAACAGAGAGGGAGGAGGAGATAAAGCGGGCCCAGAATCTTCCCCGAATCGAAATTGGCTCTCGGGAAAAGGGCGATCTTTTGATGATTGGTATGGGGGCTTTTACGCCCCTTATTGGCTTTATGGGTAAGGATGATTGGGAAGGCGTTATTTATGAGATGAAGTTGCGCAAGGCAGACCCTGGGACTATGTGGCCAATTCCTATCTGCTGCTCGATTGATGCAGAGCAGGTTAAAAATATTAAAGAAGGTTCTGATGTTGCCCTTTGGGACAAAGAGACAGGTACTCTCATGGCCACCATGACTGTAGAGGAGGTTTATCAGCTCGATGAGAAGGCCAAGCGGGAGGAATGTATCCATGTCTACAAGACTGACGACATGGAGCATCCCGGGGTGGCCATGGTTATGAATCAGGGTGAATACAATATTGCTGGTCCGGTTAAGGTTCTGACCGAGCTCGACTATCCTGAAAAGTATGGCGACTATTATCTCCATCCTGCTCAGGCTCGGGCCATCTTTGAGGAGAAGGGTTGGAGTACGGTGGCTGCCTTCCAGACCAGAAACCCTATTCACCGCTCTCATGAATATCTGACCAAGGTGGCTCAGGAGGTCTCTGATGGTGTTTTTATTCATGCCCTGGTTGGCAAGCTGAAGCCCGGAGACATTCCGGCTGACATTCGTATGAAGTGTTATGAGGTCCTTATTGATAACTATTACAATAAGGATCGGACGGTACTTGGGGTTTATCCTTTGGATATGCGTTATGCTGGCCCCAAGGAGGCCCTTCTGCATGCCATCTTTCGTCAGAACTTTGGTTGTAGTCATCTGATTGTTGGGCGAGACCATGCTGGTGTCGGTGACTATTATGGTGTCTTCGAGGCCCAGGAGATCTTTGATAAGCTTTGGCCTGGAGCCTTGGAGCTTCGCCCCCTTAAGATGGACTGGACGTTCTATTGCTATAAGTGTGAGGGCATGGCCTCCTTGAAGACCTGTCCGCACGGCAATGAAGATCGTCTGGTTCTTTCTGGTACCAAGCTTCGGCGGATGTTGGCCGAAGGCCAGGTACCTCCTCGTGAGTTTAGCCGTCCCGAGGTGATTGACATCCTGGTTAAATACTATCAGGAGCTGGCTCAGAAGGGAGTCAAGGTAGAGATTAAGAAGGGCGCTTACGAGGATCTACCTGGCAAGAAATAATCAAAGGGGGTGGAATTTTTTAAGGGGGAAGAGAGGGCATCTTTAAACAAAGTCAATCAACCAAAAACTCTTCTAGAAGGAGGTAGAGTATGCCGAGTTATGTCAATCCAGAAAAGTGTGATGGGTGCAAGGGCGGAGAGAAGACGGCCTGTATGTACATCTGCCCTAATGACCTCATGATTCTCGACACCGACGCCATGAAGGCCTACAACCAGGAGCCTGATCAGTGTTGGGAGTGTTATTCTTGTGTTAAGATTTGTCCTCAGGGTGCCATCTCTGTCCGTCACTATTCGGACTTTGCGCCTATGGGCGGTACCTGTCAGCCTATGCGGGGCACTGATTCTATCATGTGGACGATTAAGTTCCGTAATGGTGTTGTTCTTCGCTTCAAGTTTCCTATTCGGACTACCCCAGAAGGTGAGGCCGATCCTACCGTAGGCAAGCCCGATCCTGATCTCGGAGCCATTGGTGATAATCGTCTCTTTACCGAGATCGCCGATGGTGTTACCCCGGCCACCCCTGAGAATCCTGTGGCCATCAAGTTTGCCGGTTAATGACGTCAATCTAAAACAGTTCATAAAGGAGGTAGACTATGGGTAAGATTCATTCTTATAATCCCGGGCTTCCCTGTGCGGAGCCTGAAGTCGTCGAACTTGAGACCGACATTCTTTTGGTCGGTGGTGGCATGGCTGCCTGCGGTGCTGCAGTCGAGGCTGTCCGTTGGGCCAAGTCTGCTGGTTTAAAGATTCTTCTGGTTGATAAGGCGGCTATGGAGCGTTCTGGAGCTGTGGCCATGGGGCTTTCAGCTATCAATACCTATATTGGTGAAAATAAGCCCGATGATTATGTCCGGATGGTTCGTTGCGACCTGATGGGCATTATTCGTGAGGACCTTTCCTTTGATGTTGGTCGTCACGTTGACGATACCGTTCATGCCTTTGAGGATTGGGGGCTTCCTATCTGGAAGAAGACCGACGATGGAGAGACCCTTGATGGTGCCGAGGCCAAGGCCCGGGGTCTTACCCTTCGTGGTGGGGCTAAGCCGGTTCGTTCTGGTCGTTGGCAGATCATGATCAACGGTGAGTCTTATAAGTGCATCGTGGCTGAGGCCGCTAAGAACGCTCTTGGTATGGAGAACATTATCGAGCGTTGCTTTATCGTCCGGCCTCTCATGGACGCCAATGAGCCCAATCGTTGTTGCGGTGGGGTTGGTTTTAGTGTCCGTGAGAACAAGGTCTACATTATTAAGGCTAATGCCACCTTGGTAGTTACTGGTGGAGCGGTTAATATCTTCCGTCCTCGTTCTGTGGGTGAGGGTATGGGTCGTGCTTGGTACCCGGTCTGGAATCCTGGCTCTGGTTACGCCATGACCTTGATTGCCGGTGGTAAGTTGGTTCTCATGGAGAACCGCTTTGTCCCTGCCCGTTTTAAGGATGGTTATGGTCCTGTTGGTGCTTGGTTCTTGCTCTTTAAGGCCAAGGCCAGCAATGCCTACGGTGAGGACTATATCGCTAAGCACAAGGATGAGCTTGATAAGTTTAAGCCCTACAGTGAGGCCTCTGTTATTGGTACCTGTCTGCGTAACCATGCCATGCTTATCGAGATGAAGGAAGGCCGTGGTCCTATCTACATGCATACTGAAGTTGCTCTCCAGGAAGCGGCCAAAACTATGGATAAGAAGCGCTTCAAGCACCTCATTGCTGAGGCCTGGGAAGACTTCCTCGACATGTGCGTGACCCAGGCTGGTCTGTGGGCCTGCTTGAATATTGAGCCGGAAAAGGTTCCCTCCGAGATTATGCCCACTGAGCCTTACTTCCTAGGCTCTCACGCTGGTTGTGCCGGTGCCTGGGCCTGCGGTCCGGATGAAGATTGGGTGCCTGCCGAGTACAAAGAGCCCTGGAAGGAGATTGGACTCTACAACCGTATGACCACTGTTAAGGGTCTCTTTGTGGCTGGTGATACTTGTGGTGCCTGTGGGCACAAGTTCTCCTCTGGCTCCCATGTTGAGGGCCGCATTGCCGCCAAGGCCATGATCAAGTTCTGCCTGGACAACAAGGACTTCAAACCCACCCCGAAGGAGAATGCCGAGGAGCTCAAGAAGGAGATCTATGCCCCTTGGTATCGCTTTGAGGAGTTTAAGGGGGCGACTACAGCCTACGAGATTAACCCCAACTACATTCTGCCCAAACAGTGTCAGTTCCGCCTCCAGAAGATCATGGACGAATATGTGGCCGGTGTTGCTACTTACTACCAGACCAACAAGATCATGCTGGAGCGGGGTCTTGAGCTTCTGGTGATGCTCCGTGAGGATGCGGCCAAGATGGCGGCCCGCGATCTCCACGAGCTCATGAGGGCCTGGGAGAACTACCACCGTATCCTTACGGCCGAGGCCCATCTCCGTCATATCCTCTTCCGGGAGGAAAGCCGTTATCCTGGTTACTATTACCGGGCTGACTTCCTGAACATTGACGATGCTAACTGGCGTTGCTTTACCCTCTCAAGCTTCAATGCAGAGACCGGTGAGTGGACTTTGGAGAAGTTCCCGTATGTCCAGATTATCCCTGATCCGCTTGGACCGTAACCCGATGGGATAGACGAGTAATAAAAGCTCCAGGCACCCAGTGGTGCCTGGAGCTTTTTAATACGGTCTTTTGAAGCGGAGGTTAATCCTAGCCTCCGGCTCAAAGGATCGAAAAACTTTAAAGTGGAGGAAGATATGGCGGAAGGAAAGATACTGGTCATCGGCGGGGGTATAAGTGGCATTACGGCCGCCGTTGAGGCTGCAGAGGTGGGCTATGATGTAGTCCTCGTAGAAAAAGCCCCTTATCTCGGCGGCCGGGTGGCCCAACTGAATTATTATTTCCCCAAGCTCTGTCCACCGACTTGCGGTCTGGAGATCAACTTCCGGCGGATCAAGGAGAACCCTCGAATCAGTTTTTACACTATGGCCGAGGTCAAAAGTATCTCGGGGGGGGGCGGAAACTATAACGTCTCCCTGAGCATTGCCCCTCGTATGGTCAACGATAACTGTACTGCCTGTGGGGCCTGTGTGGAGGCCTGTCCAGTAGAGAGGGAGAGCGACTTTGACTTTGGTCTGGGAAAGACCAAGGCCATCTATCTTCCTTATCCGATGGCTTTTCCCCTTTATTATGTAATAGATAAGGCTGCCTGTAAGGGGAAAGACTGTGGTAAGTGTATTGAGGCCTGTAATTATCAGGCCATTGATCTTGATATGGGACCCCAAAGTGTTGATTTGACTGTCGATTCCATCATTGTAGCCACTGGCTGGAAGCCTTACGATGCCACCAAGATGGATAATCTCGGCTACGGGCGCTTTGCTAATGTGATCATTAATATGCAGATGGAGCGGATGGCTTCTCCTAATGGGCCAACCGGAGGCAAAATTCTTCGGCCTTCAGACAATCAGCCCCCTAAAAAGGTGGCCTTTGTTCAGTGTGCAGGTAGCCGGGATGAAAATCACCTTCCATACTGTTCATATATCTGTTGTCTAGCTTCCCTTAAGCAATCTATCTATCTTCGGGAACAATACGAAGATTCAGAGGCCTATATCTTCTATATTGATCTCCGGACACCAGGCAGATACGAAAAGTTTCTTAATCGTGTCCAGGCCGATGAGAAAGTCCACTTTATCAAGGGTAAGGTGGCCAAGATCGAAGAGGATCCTCAGACCAAAGATTTAATAGTTACGGCGGAGGATACGGCCACCGGCAAGAAGCATCAGGAAACGGTTAATATGGTTGTCTTGGCGGTGGGCATGCAGCCCAGCATAGAGGGGGTTGGCCTTCCGGGCGATGTCCCGGTTGATCAGTATGGTTTTGTTCTTCCTGATGAAGGCAAGGGTATATACGCCTGTGGCTGTGCAAGGATGCCCCTTGATGTAATGAGCTCTAACGAACAGGCCACTGGCGCTGCCTTGAAGGCCATTCAAACCATTGTAAGGAGGTAACAATGGAAAAGATCGGTGTCTATATCTGTTCCAGTTGCGATATAGGAGAAAGACTTAACCTGGATGACTTGGCCCAGGTGGCCAATCAATATAATCCGGCTGTTTGTAAGACCTTGCCTTTTCTCTGTGGCCAGGAGGCCGTAGAGACTATTAAGGGTGATATTTCTTCAGAAGGTCTTGATTCGGTGGTCATCTGTGCTTGTTCTCCGCGGGTAAACTATGACGTCTTTGATTTTGGGGCTGTTCCTGTTGAGCGGGTAAATCTTCGGGAAGGGGTGGTCTGGAGTCGTCCGGCACCTGCTGAGGGGGAATGGGACAATGAATATGTAAGCTTTGAAGACGAGCTGATGAATCTGGCAAAAGACTATGTCCGTATGGGCGTAGTCAAGATGCAGAAATACGCTCCCCCCGAGCCCTATAAACCAGAGGAGGAGATCTCGGAGACTATAATGGTTATGGGGGGAGGTGTCACCGGGCTTACAGCAGCCCTTGAGGCAGCCAAGGCCGGCAAAGAGGTCGTGTTGGTGGAGAAGAATTCCGACCTTGGTGGCTATGTGGCCAAGATGAAAAAAATGCTTCAGCCCAATCCTCCCTTTACTGAGCTAGAAGAGCCTATCACCAATAAATTGATTTCTGAAGTAAACTCCAATCCTAACATCAAGGTCTATACCGGGACTACGGTAACTAAGATTTCCGGAGCTCCCGGGCTCTATAGTGTTGAACTCTCCAATGGACAGACGGAAAGGATTGGCACCATTGTGGTGGCCACTGGTTGGAAGCCGTATG
The DNA here is from genome assembly GCF_054026695.1 of Thermosulfuriphilus sp. Lineage (NCBI taxonomy): Bacteria > Pseudomonadati > Thermodesulfobacteriota > Thermodesulfobacteria > Thermodesulfobacteriales > Thermodesulfobacteriaceae > Thermosulfuriphilus > Thermosulfuriphilus sp. The sequence continues at coordinate 4,210 of NZ_JBPMLP010000020.1, read as the reverse complement.
ATGCCTCTAAGCTTGAGGAACCTTATGGCTTCGGCAAATATGCCAATGTGATTACTAATTTCATGTACGAGGAGATGGCTGCCAAAGGTGAGATTAAGCGGCCTTCAGATGGTAAGCCAGCCAAAAGTGTGGTCTTTATCCAGTGTGCTGGTCAACGTGACGAAAATCATCTTCCCTACTGTTCTAGTTTTTGCTGTCTAGCCTCTCTTAAACACGCCCGTTATCTGAGAGAGCAGGATTCTGATGCTCGGGCTTACATTATCTATAAAGACATGCGGACCATGGGCATCTATGAAAATTTTTACAAGAGCCTTCAGGATGATCCGGGCGTCTTTCTTACCAAGGGTGAGATCGGCTCCATTTCTGAGGCCGGCGATGGCGGGCTGACTGTGGAGGTTAAAAACACCCTTATTGGTGAGGACCTCACTATTGAAGCCGATCTAGTAGTCTTGGCTACGGGTATTGAGCCCACAACTAAAGATGATCCTATCATCCCCCTTGAGTACCGGCAGGGGCCGGGCTTCCCAGAGATCGAACTCTTTTATGGTTATGCAGACTCCAATTATATCTGCTTTCCCTACGAGACCAGACGGACCGGGATCTATACCGCTGGTTGTGTCCATCAACCGATGACCGCTGGAATGGCCATGGACGATGCGGCCGGGGCTGTTCTTAAAGCTATCCAGTGTCTTGAGGCCATCAAGGTTGGACGCGCCGTGCATCCTCGGACCTGGGATTATGCTTATCCTGAATTCTACTTCAAACGGTGTACCCAGTGTAAGCGTTGCACTGAGGAGTGTCCCTTTGGGGCCCTTGACGATGACGAGGCTGGGACTCCCAAGCCTAACCCTACCCGTTGTCGTCGATGTGGCACCTGTTTTGGGGCCTGTCCGGAGCGGATTATCAGCTTTAAGGATTTCAGCATAGATATGGTTGGCTCTATGATTAAGGCCTGGGAGATGCCGGAGCCGGAGTATGGTCAGTTCCGGATTTTGGCCTTTGTTTGTGAAAATGATGCTCTTCCGGCCCTGGATATGGCGGCTATGTACAAACAGAACATCCCTGTGGAGATTCGCTTTATCCCGGTGCGTTGTCTGGGATCGGTCAATGTGGCCTGGATTAAGGATGCCCTTTCTACGGGCACCGATGGTGTTATCCTGATCGGTTGCCGTTACGGAGAGAACTATCAGTGTCACTTTATCAAGGGCTCTGAACTCGCTAACCGCCGGATGGAAAACGTGGGTGAGACCTTGCAACAGCTAGCCCTTGAGTCCGAGCGGGTTCAGCTTGTCCAGGTAGCAATTGACGAGTACTTCAAGATCCCCAAGATCCTGCAGGACTTTGTGGCGACCATCAAGGAACTCGGAGAAAACCCATTCAAAGGTTTCTAGGTCTAGGAGGGCTTGTATATGGCACGACGTGTTCAACCAGATCTGGATTTTATCAAGGGGATTCAAAAGGCCGGGGGGACCACCCTGAAGAAGTGTTATCAGTGTGCTACTTGTGCGGTGGTCTGTCCCCTCTCTCCAGACGAGGGTCCTTTCCCTCGAAAGGAGATGATCTGGGCCCAATGGGGTCTTAAGGACAAGTTGGCCACAGACCCAGCGGTCTGGCTATGTCACCAGTGTGGAGACTGTAGTGCCTACTGTCCTCGAGGGGCTAAACCAGGAGATGTCCTTGGGGCCATCAGGGCCATGACCATCCGGCACTATGCCAGCCCTAAGGCCTTATGGACACTCTTTAATGAGCCGGGCTATCTTCCTTTTCTTTTTGCTGTGGCCTTTGCCATCATTATAGGAGTCATGGTGGCCTATCATGGTGGATTTGAGATCCCAGAAGGACCGGTAAGATTTTCGGAAGGCTTTTGGCATGGATTCATGCCCGTTGTCCTGGTTGATGCCATTTTCCTGCCTTTGGTTGGCTTAGTCGCTCTTCTTTCGGCCAAAGGGGTGGTGAACCTCTGGAAGGATCTCTGCAAGAGCCAGGGGATTTCTCCCAAGCTTAAACCTTCGGCAGGCGAGTTTCTGGATCTTTACGTCTGGCCTACTATTGGAGAGATCCTTCAGCATACTCGTTTCCAGAAGTGTGGGGCAACCAAGGAAAGAGCTACAGGCCATATGATGGTCCTTTGGGCCTTTATTATTCTTTTTATTGTTACCAATATAGTCTTCATCGGTGCTGATTTCTTGGGATTTCATACTCCCTGGAAGATCTACAATCCGGTGAAGATATTAGCCAATGTCGGCGCCGTCCTGCTTATCGTCGGAATCTTTATGATTCTGACCATGCGTCGAGAGAAAACGAGCCAGGGAATTCTTCAGTCTTCTTATAATGACTGGCTCCTGATCTGGCTCATTCTGGCGGTGGGGCTTTCCGGACTAGGCGCGGAAGTCTTCCGTTTGATGAACATTAAGTTCCTAGCCTATCCGGTTTATTTGCTCCATCTGGCCTGTGTCTTTGTCCTCTTCCTGTCTCTGCCATTTTCTAAGTTCGCCCATCTCCTTTATCGGACGACAGTAATGGTTTTTGAGCGTTATGCTAACGCCCAAAGGCAGGCGGCGACTTCAGAGGGTCAGTAAATTGAGGCTTGACTAGCCCTAAAAGACCATTATAATGGCCGATGCAAAACAGGCTGAGAACCAAAGACTCAGCCTGTTTTGTTGTGGAGAGGTTCCCGAGTTGGCCAAAGGGGCCGGACTGTAAATCCGGTGGCGAAGCCTTCGGAGGTTCGAATCCTCCCCTCTCCACCATATCTTTTTGGTAATCCTGATTGCTTTGGTTATAATATTTGGAGGGCGGGAATAGCTCAATTGGCTAGAGCATCAGCCTTCCAAGCTGAGGGTTGCGGGTTCGAGTCCCGTTTCCCGCTCCATTTTTTTATTTGGCCCACGTAGCTCAGGCGGCAGAGCACTTCCTTGGTAAGGAAGAGGTCACCGGTTCGAATCCGGTCGTGGGCTCCAGTTTTGGTTTAGCAGGCCTTAGGCCTTATTTCTGATAAGGAGGCCCTTTAATGAGCAAGAAGAAGTTTGAGCGTCGGAAGCCGCATGTGAATGTAGGGACGATAGGTCATATAGATCATGGTAAGACGACGTTGACGGCGGCGATTACGCGTGTTTTATCGACGAAGGGTTATGCGGATTTTGTTCCGTTTGAGAACATAGACAAGGCTCCGGAGGAGCGTGCTCGGGGGATAACGATAGCGACGGCGCATGTTGAGTATGAGACGGATCGTCGTCATTATGCGCATGTAGATTGTCCTGGTCATGCGGATTACATTAAGAACATGATAACTGGTGCGGCGCAGATGGATGGTGCGATATTGGTGGTAGCGGCGGATGATGGTCCGATGCCTCAGACTCGTGAGCATATATTATTGGCTCGTCAGGTTAATGTTCCGGCGGTGGTGGTATTTTTGAACAAGGTTGACATGGTTGATGATGAGGAGTTGATAGAGTTAGTGGAGTTAGAGTTGAGGGAGTTATTGAGCAAGTATGAGTATCCTGGTGATGATGTTCCGATAGTTAAGGGTAGTGCGTTGAAGGCGTTGGAGTGTGGTTGTGGTAGTCGTGATTGTCAGTGGTGTGGTCGTATATGGGAGTTGATGGATGCGGTTGACGAGTTTATTCCTGAGCCTGTTCGTGAGGTTGACAAGCCGTTTTTGATGCCGATAGAGGATGTATTTACGATTAGTGGTCGTGGTACGGTAGTTACTGGTCGTGTGGAGCGTGGGGTGATTAAGGTAGGTGATGAGGTGGAGATAGTTGGTTTACGTCCTACGCAGAAGACGGTAGCGACTGGTTTAGAGATGTTTCGGAAGGTATTGGATGAGGCTTTACCTGGTGACAATGTTGGTGTTTTATTGCGTGGTGTTAAGCGTGAGGAGGTGGAGCGGGGTCAGGTTTTAGCGCAGCCTGGTAGTATAACTCCGCATACTCGTTTTAAGGCTGAGGTTTATGTCTTGACGAAGGATGAGGGTGGTCGTCATACGCCGTTTTTTAATGGTTATCGTCCGCAGTTTTATTTTCGGACTACGGATGTGACAGGAGTGGTGACGTTGCCTGAGGGTGTTGAGATGGTGATGCCTGGTGACAATGTGGAGTTAGAGGTTCAGTTGATCAAGCCTGTGGCGATGGAGGAGGGTTTGCGGTTTGCGATTCGGGAAGGTGGTCGGACGGTAGGAGCTGGTGTGGTCACCAAGGTTATTGAGTAA
>NZ_JBPMLP010000019.1:0-54781 GCF_054026695.1 Thermosulfuriphilus sp. | reverse complement strand
AGCCCTGGATATCCAAAATGACCAGGAAGGTTAGCACGGGGAAAACTACGGTCGTTACCAGGGCCCCAAAGGCCGAAATTTTACTCCTAGTAATAAGCTGGATAAACCCAATGATTGCTTCTCTTACTCCCACGGAAACGCCCCCCTTTCCCGTTTTTCTCAAGACCCTATGGGCAAAGCTTCACCCACACGGGGCGCTATATAACACGCTAAACTTTGATCGACAAGAAAAAATAACGTAATCTGGCCTGCTTAGATTACATAAATTTTTTTAAGAAAAAGTGGAAAAAATAATTGGCAAATAAAGATATAACTAGAAATTGATACTAAGCCTAGGAAGTTCTCCCCAAAGCCCCCTATTTAAAAAAAGAGGCCCTGATATTTTTGCCCTCGTGGGGATTTAAAAAGGCCTTGACTCCGGACCATAGTCCAGACCGTATGCTATTGGCAAAAGAAAGAGAGGAGCCCATGAGACGTCTTACCATTGGGAAAGTAGCCAAATTAGCCGGGGTAGGGGTAGAAACTATTCGTTTTTATGAACGCAAGGGGCTGATCAGTCGCCCTCCAAGGGGAATATCTGGCTACAGAGAATATTCTTTAGAGACCATCTCTAGGATACGCTTCATCAAACGGGCTCAGGCCGTGGGCTTCTCACTCAAAGAAATTAAAGAGCTATTAGAGCTTCGAGAGGCCCCAGAGACCAACTGTCAGGATATCCGCCAAAGGACCTGGAGCAAAATTCAAGAGATAGAGGAAAAAATAGCTCGTCTGCAATAGATGAAAAGGATCCTTGAAAAGCTGGCCAATTCCTGCAAGGGACAGGGGCCCTTATGGGAATGTCCTATTTTAGGGGCCCTGGAGGAGGAAAAATGACCAGAAAGAAATCTGGAGATTTGGCAAGATGGTATACCCTTCCAGGCTTAGGGATCTCCCTTCTTCCTGCCGGGATATGCCCGGTCTGTTGGCCTATATACGCAGGGATATTAAGTAGTCTCGGTCTGGGGTTCTTGTTGAAAAGGGCCTATCTCCTACTTCTGACAGTGCTCTTTCTATTGGTAGCCTTAATTGCCCTGGCCTATAAGGCTTATACCAAAAACCTTTACGGCCCGCTTGCCCTTGGATTTATGGCCTCAGTCTTGATCATTATCGGCAAATTCTTCTGGACAAGGCCGTTTTTAACCTACGGCGGAACATCACTTTTGTTTATTGCCTCTGTTTGGAATGCCTGGCCGTCCGAAAATTTCTCCAAATGCCTTTTTCTTAAAAACAACAAAAGGAGGTCTAAAATGAAAACCAAGCGTCTGATTGAGGTCTTCAGTGCCGGATGCCCCCTCTGCCAAGAAACCGTTAAATTGGTCCAGCAATTGGCCTACCCTTCTTATGAAGTTAAAGTGATCGGCTTGAACGACCCTCAGGGACTCAAACGGGCCCAAGAGCTAGGGGTCAAGACTGTACCAGCCGTGGCCATTGATGGCCAACTAGCAGCCTGTTGCCAAAACAGAGGCCCCCGGGAAAAAACACTTCGTCTGGCTGGCTTAGGATACCCCCTTAAAGAGGGGAACCAAGAAGACCCACAATAGCCCTTTCCCCTAAGCCCTCTGACCTAACATTAGAGATTACTGACAGGAACAAAAATGTGGATTGCCCTGCCCCGGTTCACTGCGGAGCAGAGCAATCCACATCCCAGGATAGCCAAGGATCTGGACTATCTCTTCCTGCCATTCACTTGGGATAGGCCCTAGGTTGAGAAAAAGATTGACACATAGAGACGATAGTTCTACATTTCGCCAAATAACGAAATAGAGTAACAAGTGAAAGAATTCCTCGCTATAACCAAAGCACTCTCGGACGAAGGCCGCGTGCGGATTCTATTAGCCCTTCGGAATGGAGAACTCTGTGTCTGCCAATTGATAAAGCTACTGAATCTCGCACCATCCACAGTCTCTAAACACATGACCATACTCAAGCAGGCCGGTCTTGTAAATCTCCGGAAGGATGGACGCTGGACCTATTATCGCCTTGCTGATGAGGAGTCCTCGCCAATGGTCCGACAGGCCATCGAATGGGTCGTCGAGTCTGTTGGAATGAGTGCTCGCGCCCGGGAGGACAAAAAACGCCTCAAAGAAATCCTCAAACTCGACAAGGAAGAGCTATGCAAGGTTTTAAGAAAAAACTGAAGATCCTTTTTCTCTGCACCGGCAACTCTTGCCGCAGCCAGATGGCAGAAGGTTGGGCTCGCCACCTGAAGGGTGACCTCATCGAGCCATACTCGGCTGGCGTAGAGGCAAGCACCCTGGACCGACGGGCCGTGGCGGTCATGAATGAGGCTGGTGTAGACATTTCCGCACAATACTCAAAACCAGTGCAGGAAGTCATGCACATCGAGTTCGATTACGTCGTCACCCTTTGCGGACACGCTCAGGAAACCTGTCCCGCCTTCTCTGGCAAGGCCAAGGTTATCCACCGAGGCTTTGACGACCCCCCAAGGCTGGCCGAATCCGCCAGAAACGAGGAAGAGGCCCTCGAACACTACCGTCGGGTGCGCGACGAGGTCAGGGCCTTCATTGAAAGGCTGCCCGACGCGTTGGATGCTTCGAGTACGAAGGAGGAGACATGAACGAGACGGATACACATCTTCGTGGACAACCCAGGGACCTGGGTTTTTTTGAACGTTACCTGACGATTTGGGTGGCCTTGTGTATCGTCGCCGGCATCTTCTTGGGCAAGATCGCTCCGGAGATAGCGCAGTGGCTGGACGGGCTCGCCATCTACGTGGGTGAGGCACCCGTTGTTTCCATACCCATCGCTGTCTGCCTTTTCTTCATGATGTACCCCATCATGGTGAAGATAGACTTTGCCGAAGTACTAAAGGCAGGTAGAAACGCAAAGCCGGTAGGTCTTACCCTTTTCATAAATTGGGCGGTCAAACCGTTTACGATGTACGCGATTTCCGTTTTCTTTCTCGGCTTCCTGTTCCGAGGCCTCATCGGCCCGGAGGCTGTAGATTACGTGAAGATGCCCCTGGGGTTTGACCTGCCAGTAGGGGCCGAACATGGTGTGGGCAAAATCGTACTAGTTGACGGCATCAAGATGCTCGAGGTGCCGCTCTGGCGCTCCTACCTTGCGGGCTGCATTCTGTTGGGGATCGCTCCGTGCACGGCGATGGTTTTAGTATGGGGCTATCTCGCCCGAGGGAATGATGGCCATACGCTGGTCATGGTGGCCATAAACTCGCTGACGATGCTTTTTCTGTATGGTCCGCTCGGCGGTCTTCTGCTAGGGGTAGGGCGCCTTCCCGTGCCGTGGCAGGCGCTGGCCCTTTCCATCGGCATCTATGTGGCCTTGCCTCTCGTCGCGGGATATGCATCGAGAAGGCTCGTCATCCGCATCAAGGGAGAAGAGTGGTTCAAAAGAAGGTTTCTGCACATCCTCACTCCGATCACCATCACCGCCCTACTGGCAACACTCGTCCTGCTGTTCTCGTTCAAGGGTGACGTGATCTTGTCCAATCCGCTGACTATTTTATGGATAGCCATTCCGCTTTTCATTCAGACCACTTTGATATTCTGGCTGGGCTACGGCCTGGCGCGGCTTTTGCGGCTTTCATATAAAGATGCAGCCCCCTCGGCAATGATCGGTGCTTCCAACCATTTTGAGGTCGCCATTGCCACCGCCGTGATGCTGTTCGGGCTTTCGTCTGGGGCTGCGCTCGCAACCGTGGTGGGTGTGCTTATAGAAGTGCCTGTCATGTTGATGTTAGTCAAAATTTGTCTGCGAACCAGCCACTGGTTTATGCACAATAAACCTTAGTCTTCCTTTAAGTATCTTAGATCTACATGATTTTGACTCCCTCACAGGAGGGTTAATTAAAATAGCTGGAGTTATTAAAAAAGTCGTTGTTTTCCTCCAAATGGAAGGGGTGGAAGCGGTTAATTGCCTAATAACCAGGAGGCAACCATAAGCCCAGACGGGGTCTAGCGTTAACCAAGAACCGCCAGAGTTGGCGGATTGAAATCTTGCTCCCGGGGAGGGACTCGAACCCCCAACCTAGTGGTTAACAGCCACCCGCTCTGCCGGTTGAGCTACCCGGGAAGCCAGGGGTATTAATAAAACGTGCTCGCCCCTTCGTCAATAGGGGGATCGACTTAGAAAATCTCCATCAGGCGAGGTATTCAAGATCTTCCGAAAGGTTTAGATCTTGGCTTAAAACTTGGTAATTCTCCAACAGATAAGTCCTTAGGACTTTACAGGATAATGATTTCCGTCGAATAAAATATAAAAGATCCTTTTAAAATAGATACATGACCAACAAAAAGATATTCTTACCACCAGAAGCCGAGAATTCCCGAGAAGTTCCACCTGCCGTCCGGCTAATTATTAAAACTTGCCAGAAGATACCACCGCTTCCCTCCAGCATTCTGGAGCTTCTGCAGAAGCTGGCCTCTCCCGAGGTCTCTGTAAAAGAAATAAGCCGAATAATCGAAAGGGATCAGGCCCTGTCAGCCATGATCCTCAAGCAGATAAACTCCGCTTACTATGGTCTACCCCGAAGGGTTTATTCTCTAAAGCAGGCTGTCGCCCTTTTAGGAATAAACGAGATCCGCCACTTGGCCTTAAGACTTTCTTTGAGAAAGACTCTTTTGAGCGAAGAGGCCCTCTTTCTTCACGCCCTCAAGGTAGCTGCCCTCTGCGAACATCGTACAGAGGGGGGCTTTGATCCCTCTCTTGCCTATACAGCCGGTCTTCTCCATGATATTGGGAAGTTAGTCCTAAAAATCGCCTTTAAGGAAAGGTATCAGCACCTAGACAGCCAGCACCTTTGGGGAAGGAATCTTACAGAGTTTGAAAAGGATCTTTTCTTGGTTGATCATGCCCAGGCGGGAGGCCTTTTGGCCGATTTTTGGAGACTCCCTCCAGTACTGGCAGAGGCCATAATGAATCATCATCGTTCTCCAGAGGGGCTTGCCGGCTTAGTGGGGTTGGCAGATGAGGCCGTCAACACAGAGGAACTCTCTGTTGAAGAAAAAGATCTCCTTTCAAGGTTAAGCCTTTAGAGGATTCTAAATGCAGGTCTTGGTTGCCCTTGCTGATTATGCCCAATCTGTAAAGCTGGCTAGTCTTTTAGTAAGTGCTGGCTTGGAGGCGGCGGCCGTAAATGATCTTGAGGGAATGCTCGAAGGCCTCAGATACAATCCCCTGGTTTTTGTCTCTGGGGCTGAGTTCTCAGGACTTTCGGCAAGCGAAATTGTCGGTATTCTTTCCCTTACCGAGGAAGAGCCGGTAAGTATTTTTATTGATATCCCCAAGGAAAAGATGGTTCCTCTTCTTTTGAGCGGAGCCGACCTCTGTCTTATGTCTGGAATGGAACTCTCTGACCTTCCAGAGATAATCAAAAAGTGGGCCTCCCAGGAGGCTACCCGAAGAGAAGTCGAGGCCCTCAGGGAAAAGGTCTCTCGGACGGAAGAAGAATTGGCCTTTATCCTGGAAAATATCGAAGAAGCCGTCCTGCGTCTAAAAGATGGACGGATTAAATACCTTAATAGATATGCAAAGCTCCTCTTTGGAAGCCTTTCTGAGAACCTAAAAGGCGAGAAGATTGCCAATCTGGCCCTAGATGATCTAGAAAATCTCTTGCAGATTATTGAGGCCGGCGCCAACACTGAAGATTTAGTCCGTTTTATTCGAAAAGACGGCCAAATCTTTCACGGCCACGTACTGGCCAAAAGTATCGGGCCCGAAGAGGCCCTTCTGGTTATCAGAGATGTCAGTCAGCTTCCGGATCTTAAGGTACGCAATGAACGCCTGGAGATCCTATCGGCCCTAATAAATCTAGTTGACGGCCTAGCCCACAATCTGCGCAACCCCTTAATGGTGATCGGGGGATTCTCCCGGAGACTTATCCAAAAGATAGACCCGAAACATCCCTTTTGGCCCTATCTGGATACTATCTGCCAGCAGGTAGAACGTATCGAGGCCTTCCTTAAAGAGAGTGCCCGCTCTGTTTCTCTACTCCGAGGAGAAGATATCCAGTTTCGCCAAGTAGACCTCAAAGCCCTGGTAAAGAGAAATATTGAACAAGCCCAAAAGGTCTCTTTGGGAGGAGAATTCAAGTTTGAGGTCTTTTTACCTCAAGAAAGGCTTTACACCTTCGGAGAGGAAGGGCTTCTAGAGCGTCTTTTCTGGCGAATCATCGAAAACGCCATGGAGGCCCTGACCAGCGGAGGAACAATTAGAATCAGATCCCAAAGGGAAAGGGGTTTTATCTGCATGCTTATTATGGACAGCGGCCCTGGGATCCCTCAAGAAGAGGTTGAGAAGATCTTTGAACCCTTTTACACTACCAAGCCAGCGGCCCTGGGCCTGGGGCTCACCGAGGCCTTCTTCATCACTACCATCCACAGGGGGCTCATCGATATCTGTCAAGGAGAACTCCCCGGAGCCTGCATCAAGATCTGTCTCCCGGAGTCTAGCCAGCAGGAAACAGTCCACCCCCTTGGCTCTTAAATCTGTTTAGGCTACCCTTTAGCCAAAATGGTCAAGACAATTCTCCTTCATGTCTGTTGTGGACCATGTAGCTTTTTCCCGACAAAGATCCTGCGTGAAGAGGGCCTGGAGCCTGTAGCCTTCTTTTATAATCCCAATATTCACCCCTTTAGGGAGTTTAAAAATCGGCTCAAGGCTATGAAAGAGATGGCTGAACGACTCTCTCTTGAACTCCTGGCCGAAAAAAACTACGGCCTTAAAGATTATCTTCACCGGGTCGCCTTCCAAGAGGACAACCGATGCCTGATCTGTTATCGGATGCGTCTTGAAACCACAGCCAGGAAGGTCCGAGAACTTGGCCTTTGGGGCTTCAGCACCACCCTTCTTTACAGCCGCTATCAACAGCATAATCTTATCCGTCGGGTGGCTGAAGATCTCGCCTATCGCTATAATGTAAGGTTTGTCTATCGCGATTTTCGCCAAGGATGGCCAGAGGGCCAAAAAAGAGCCCGAGAGTGGGGGATCTACCTTCAGTCTTACTGCGGCTGTATCTTCAGTGAGCAAGAACGTTACGACAAAAAATTTAAAATCAGGCAAGGAGGAAGGCCATGAATCCTATGGAAGGGTTGGGTAAAACCATTATCCTCTTGGGGATCGTCCTTATCGTGATCGGACTTATCCTCACCTTTGGGGCCAAGATTCCCTTCCTCGGAAGACTTCCTGGAGACATTTACATAAAACGAGACAACTTCACCTTTTATTTCCCTCTGGCCACCTCTATCCTTATCAGCATAATCCTGACCCTGATCTTCTCCCTGCTCAATCGCCGTTAAGACCGGAGAGTTTGGCCTGAACCGATGGGAAGAGGCCAGGGTCTGTATGGGGAAGAAAGAGGGCTCCAGTGAGCAGTTGCATGAATTCGCCCCGAACATTCATCTCCAGATAGGTGAGTTTTTTAAGGATATCCTTAACCTCGGCAAGCCCCTCCCGGTTAAGGAGGAGATATACCGCCCCAGCCCCAGCAGCGTTGCCCAAAGCCTTAAAGCGAGATAGGGGAATGTCGGGTAACATCCCGATAGTTACGGCGGCAGCAGGATCGATATAGTTTCCAAAGGCCCCGGCAATATAGAAGTTTTCTATCTCCTCAAAGGAGATCCCAACGCTCTGACAGATGACCGTAAGGATAGTATACATGGCCCCTTTGGAACGGATAAGATTTTTAATATCTGCCTCAGTAATAAAGATTTTCTTACCATGGGCAGTCTCCTCGGGGGGAGCAACCAAGTAGGCCGGCTCACCATCTATCTGGATCATCCTCTCCGGATCCTTGTCCTGAAGGAGCCGACCCCGTTGATCTACAAGGCCGGCGATAAACATCTGGGCCAGGAGATCAATTATTCCTGAGCCACAGAGCCCCTCTGGGGGAGCATTTCCAATAACTTCATACGTAAGATGAAGGCTTTGGGGATCGATGCGAACCCGTTCAATGGCCCCCTTCCGGGCCCTCAGGCCACAGGTAAGGATTCCTCCCTCAAGGGCCGGCCCGGCCGCCCCGGCGCAGGCCACCAGAAAATCCTTATTCCCCAAGACGACTTCAGCATTAGTCCCTACATCAACTAGAAGGCTGATGCTCGAAGATCTGTGCATCCTTGAGGCCAGAATCCCGGCAATAAGATCACCACCAAAGTAACTACCGATATTGGGAAAGATGTAGATTCCCCCTAAAGGGTAGATATCAAGCCCCACCTCACTAGGAGACAAAAAATCAAAATAATTGGCGGCCGGAAGATAAGGTTCCCGAAAGATCTGGGAGGGATCAAGCCCCAGAAGAAAGTGGATCATCGTTGTATTTCCGGCCACAGCCACCACATAGATAGACTCCGGCCCCCATCCCTTCTCTTCAACCAGGACCTTGAGCTCACGGTTAAGGAAAGAAAGGGTCAGTTCCTGGAGTCTCTTTAATCCTTGGGGACGGGAGGCTGTATGAAGCCTAGTGAGGATGTCTTCCCCATAGTCAACCTGGGGATTAAGACCGGATCTGTGGGCGATCACTGTCCCTTTAGCCAGATCAAGGAGATAAAAAACTATGGTTGTGCTTCCCAGATCTATAGCCAGCCCCAGGGGGGGAACTTCAGGAGATCTTGAAACTTTAACAACCTGCCATCTCTCCTTAAAGAGGCAATCGACAACTATCTCATAGGAGCCCTGGCGAAGTAAGTAGGGAAGTTCTCTTAAGACCGGAAGCGGAATTTCTGGAATAGCTTCCAGGGGCTCCTTGAGAGCGGCCCGCAGGCGGGCCTCAGCGGACCGATTGTCCTCAAGGTTGGGTTTAGGAAGACGAAGTTTGACTCTTTTTACTAAAGGATCAACGGCCTTATTTGGGTAACTGGAGACGTTCTGGAGGCTCCTCTCGGTATTTGACATCGATGATCTCGCCCTCTTCTTCGCGAACGATCTTCTCAAAGGAATGTTCAGCCTTGTCCATCAGGCGCTTGACCCGCCAGTAAAAATATAGCCCTACCCCGGCAGCAGTAATGAGGGCGGCTAAAATCAGGGGAAGGCTAAGCAAAAAGATGACTCCCGCCAAGGCCAGAGAGCCCACTAACCCCAGGATAAAACGCATCTCTTGCCAAAGTTTTTGTAAATTGCCTTTTGTTAACATAAGCTTAGGGTAAATCCTCACCCGAGAAAATCAAGCCTAAGCGGTTTGACATAACCCCCACTGGCGGGTATTTCCTTCAGAGATTAAGCTTTGGTCTAGGAAGGGCTCCTTGATCAGAACCTCCAGAAGGCCTCCCCCAATGATCATCATTCCAATCCTGTCAGCACTGGCTGCCTTGGCCATCTCTACCATCCACTTCTTTATGCCTCTTTATCTTCAGGGGACCTTAGGATTCTCCGGCCAACAGATAGGGTTTCTGTATGGAGCTTTAAGTATTACCACCATTGTCACTGCCTTTCCCTTTGGTCTAGCTAGCGACCGGCTTAAGGCCCGTGATCTGGTAGCCCTAGCCCTTGTTCTCCTGGGCGGAGCCATTTATGTCCAGTCTCGGGTAAGCAAATTTTCCATATACTTTCTGGCCTTTCTCACCTATGGCCTGGGGCTTAATCTTTTTCGAATTGCCCTTGATGCCCTTTTATTTAAGACAGTCTCTGAGCGGGGGGGAAAGAGTTTCGGAATCTTCAACGGTTCCCGCATGGCCGGCTTTACGGTGGGGGGCCTTATTGGGGGCCTCCTTCTGGAAAGACTCGATTTTGTTTTCACCCTCAAGACCGTGGCCGTCTTTTATCTGTTGCTTCTCGGCCTTTATCCTTGGTTGCCTAAAACAATCCCGGTCCATTTCCGAGTGGCCAGCTATCGAGAAGACTTCAGCCGCCGGCCGGTAATCCTCTTTGCCCTGTGGTTGTTGCTCTTTTACCTTCACTGGGGGGCAGAGTTTACCAGCTATGGTCTTTTTCTAAAGAAAGGGCTGGGGCTTTCTCTAAGTGGCATGGGCCTTTATATGGCCGCCGAATTTGCTACCGTAGGGTTGGCCTCTTTGACTGGAGGGCTTCTTCTCCATAGGGGAATATCTATCGAATACCTAGCTCTAGCTGGACTGGTGGCCTCTGGAATAGGACACATCGGAATGGTCTGGCCAGTGGTGGGAATCTCCTTGGCCTTCCGACTCATCCACGGCCTGGGAGACGGCCTGATTGCTGTGGTATCCTATGTAGGAATCGCTAGGCTTTTTCGCATCGAACGTATTGGCGGAAACTCCGGATTGATTACCTTATCTATTATGCTGGGTTCCTTTGTGGGTTCTCTGATCTTCGGCCCCTTGGGGGAAAGATTTGGCTATGGAGTTCCGTTGGCAGTCTCCGGAGCGGTGACCCTGGGGCTCATCCCTCTAGCCCTAATTTACCGCTACTCCAGCGCCTTAGAGCCTAGTCGGAGGTAAGATGGAGGCAATAATTATCTCTTGTCCTGGATGTCAGACCAAAAATCGTATCCCTCTGGAAAGGGTCCTTCAGCATCCGATTTGCGGCCGTTGTCGAAGACCACTTCCTGTGGGAGGGGTAGTGGAGACGATCGAGGAGGCAAATTTTAAGGACTCGGTATTGACCTCAGAACTTCCCTTTCTCCTCGACTGTTGGGCCCCTTGGTGTGGTCCTTGCCGGATGTTGGCTCCAGTACTTGAAGAAATGGCCCAAGAGTATGCCGGCCGTCTGAGAATAGGCAAACTCAACGTCGATGAAAACCCGACAATAGCCCAGAGCCTGGGGATAAGATCCATCCCCACTTTGGTACTCTTCAAAGGTGGGCGACCGGTAGATCAGGCTATCGGGGCTCTTCCTCCGGAACAACTCCGGGCCTGGTTAGAGAGACATCTCTAAGAGAAAAGGGGAGTAATCTATGGAGACCGACCTCGTTGAAAGCCTTACCACCCAGGTCAAAAAGGACATCGCTGAACGCTACTTTGGCTATCGGCGGCTGATTGAAGAAGACATTGCCCACCTTAAGGAAGAAGCTGCCAGGCTGGAGGGGATGATTTACCGAAGGATTGCCCCTGACTTCTGCCGGATCTACATCATGCTTAAAGATCTAGAACTCATTAAAGACTTCCTCAGGCTAGTAGGGCTCAAGGAGACCATCTTTTACGACGACTACCTCACCCAATCAAAGACCATCCGGCGAAGACTCTTCAAGGGCCTTAAGGTTTGGGGGCTTACTAGTCATGGACGTTTTCGAAGACTCCTTATGGAAATTTACGAACGCCTGAGACGAAACATCCACGAATACCGGGAGGCCTTAGGTGAGCTCAAGACCAAAGAGGCCTTGGTGGCCAAAGAGATAAAACACTTTGAAGAGAATTTTAGTCTAAGCGAGATCCTCTCCTTTATCGGAGAGCTTGATCGCCTGGATACTGGTACCAGTTTAGTTGAAGAAATGAGCGAGGTAGGGGCCAGAGAAGAACTGGAGAAGGCTATGAGGATTCCCCCTCTGAGGCCTCCTTCCCGGGATCTTCCCGATCTCCCCGAATTTCCTCCGCTTCCTGTGGTAAGAAAAGAGCTCAAAAGGCTTGCCGATGCTGCCTGGCCCCTCCACAATCCTGAGACCCTCAAGGTCATTGTTCACTAGGTGGATATCCTAGCCAAGATCAAAGGCTTCATCAGGAAGAAAAAGCTGCTCGCCCCAGGGCAAAAGATCCTTCTGGCCGTCTCCGGGGGGCCTGATTCTATGGCCATGCTGGATGTCTTCCGGCGCCTTGAGAAACCCTGGAATCTCAAATTAGGGATAGCCCACTTCGACCATCGTCTGAGAAAGGAATCTCGAGAAGAGGCCGAGTTCGTCAAACAATCGGCCGAGAAATACCACCTTCCCTTTAGCTTAGGGGCTGCTCCAGTATCCCTTTACCGAAAACTTAAAAAACTAAGCCTAGAAGAGGCCGCCAGGGAACTCCGTTACCGTTTTCTCGAACAGGTAGCCCAAAGAAGAGGCTACGAGCTCATCTGTCTGGGGCACAATCTTGATGATCAGGCCGAAGAGATTCTCATCCGCCTCATCAGAGGAGCCGGCCGAGGGGGGCTGGCGGGTATTCCGGCCAAACGCCATCCGTTCATCAGACCCCTTCTTGCCCTAAGCAAGGCAGAAATCCTGGAATATTTAAAGATCAGAGGGATTAACTTCCGGGAGGATCCCAGCAACAAGAGCCGCCTTTTTCTCCGGAATCGGATCCGTCTGGACCTAATTCCTTTCCTGGAGAAACACTTCAACCCCCGAATAAAAGAGACTCTCTGGCAGACAGCAGAAATCCTCTCCGAAGAGGAAGCCTTTTTCCAGCAACAGATCGAATACCACCTACGTCGACTTCTGGCTAAGGGAAACGGAGACATTCTGCTCAAAAAAGAGGTCTTAGAGCTGGAGTTGGCCCTGAGGCGCCGCCTCTATCTGACAATTATCAGACGTCTTTCTCCGAGGGCCAAAGTGGGTTTCAGGCACCTAGAGATGTTGGAAGATATTATCAAAAGCCCTTCTCCAGGGGTTGGTCTTAGGCTTGGGGGCTTGAGGATCCGTCGGGTACAAAGGGGGCTCCTTTTTAGCCCATCGCCGTTGAAGGCCGAGCAGTTTAGGCTACTCATTCCTGGACCGGGCCGCTTTGATCTTAAGGCCCTTGGTCAGATCTTGGTGCTTGAGGAAGGACCGATAAGTTCAAACCAGTACGAAGAGGGAACCATCTTCCTTGATGCCGAGAAGGTCTCCTATCCTCTTGTCCTCAGGTCTCCCAGGCCAGGAGACCGTTTTCATCCTCTGGGGGCCCCGGGGAGGAAGAACGTCTTCCGCTTTCTGGCAGACTCTGGCATCGACCGAGAGGAGAGGAAAAGGTATCCGGTCCTTGTTTCCCAAGACCAGATCCTGGCCGTCATTCCTTTAAGGCCCGCAGACTGGGCCAAAGTGACCTCTAAGACTAAAAAAGTGATCCAAATTCGCCTATTGCCAAAAGACAACAATACTTATTAAGATTGATTTAAAATGTTTCTTCCATTTCGGGCTAGGTCCAGAAGATGGTTAATGATTGGTTGCCTTTAAGCCGTTTCAATTAATAAATCGGGCCTGTCAATTGCCTTTAAGGAGGTAAGAGAGTTGTCATCCTTTTACAGAAACTTAAGCCTTTGGCTCATAATAGCCATTGTGATGGTCTTCCTCTTTAATATTTTCAACCAGCCTAAACCAAGGGGGGTAGAAATTCCTTACAGTGAGTTTATCAGTCTGGTGGAAAAGGGAGAAGTCGAAGAAGTCATCATCCAGGGAGATAAGATCGATGGTTTTCTCACCAACAAGAAACGCTTCCATACTGTGGCCCCCCGGGATGACAGTCTAGTCAGCCTGCTCAAGGATGCCCAGGTAAAGATCACTGTTAAGCCTCAGGAAGAGACCCCCTGGTATATCACCCTTCTTATATCCTGGTTCCCCATGCTTCTTCTGGTTGGGGTCTGGATCTTCTTTATGCGCCAGATGCAGACCGGGGGTGGGAAGGCCCTTTCTTTTGGTCGGAGCCGAGCCAAGATGCTTACCGGTCAGCAGATAAAAATCACTTTTAAAGACGTCGCAGGAGTGGAGGAGGCTAAAGAAGAGGTCTCAGAGATTATAGATTTTCTACGGGATCCCAAAAAGTTTACCCGGCTGGGAGGCCGGATCCCCAAAGGAATACTTCTGGTCGGACCTCCTGGGACCGGAAAGACCCTGCTGGCTAAGGCCATTGCTGGGGAGGCCGGAGTGCCGTTCTTCAGTATATCTGGTTCTGATTTTGTAGAGATGTTTGTCGGTGTAGGAGCAGCCCGGGTAAGGGATCTCTTCACCCAGGCCAAAAGGCATGCCCCCTGTATCATCTTTATTGACGAGATAGACGCCGTTGGACGCCACCGTGGAGCAGGCCTTGGGGGAGGACACGACGAAAGGGAACAGACCTTAAACCAGCTCTTGGTAGAAATGGATGGTTTTGAGAGCAACGAGGGGGTCATCGTTATTGCCGCCACCAACCGGCCAGATGTCCTTGATCCCGCCCTCCTCCGCCCGGGGCGTTTCGACCGTCAGGTGGTTGTTCCCGCCCCAGATGTCAAGGGACGGGAAGAGATCCTTAAGGTCCACACCCAAAAGGTCCCCTTGGCAGAAAATGTTGACATCTCCCTGATCGCCCGGGGCACACCGGGCTTCTCTGGAGCTGATCTTGAGAATCTGGTTAACGAAGCGGCTCTTCTAGCGGCTCGCAAAGGGAAGGAAAAGGTAGATATGGAAGATTTTGAGGAGGCCAAGGATAAAGTCCTCATGGGGCGGGAGAGGAAAAGTATGATCATCAGCGAAGAAGAAAAAAGGATCACTGCCTACCATGAAGCAGGCCATGCCTTGGTGGCCAAACTGCTCCCGGGGACCGATCCTCTCCACAAGGTAACCATCATTCCCCGGGGGCAGGCCTTGGGGCTAACCCAACAACTCCCTCTAGATGAACGGCATACCTATCCTAAGGACTATCTCATCAATCGCCTGATGATCCTCCTCGGGGGGCGGGCTGCTGAAGAGCTGGTCCTAAAGCAGATCACTACCGGGGCTGGAAACGACATCGAGCGGGCCACGGAGCTGGCTCGAAAAATGGTCTGTGAATGGGGAATGAGCGAGGTCTTAGGACCGGTGTCTTTTGGGAAAAGAGACGAACACATCTTTCTGGGCAAGGAGCTAGCCCATCATAAGGATTATAGCGAGGATACAGCTATTAAGATCGACACCGAGATCCGCCGCATGGTCACCGAATGTTACGAGAAAACCAAAAAGCTACTCCAAGACAATATCAACACGCTCCATCGGTTGGCAGAGGCCCTTCTGGAACGGGAGACCCTAGACGCCAAGGCTATAGATGAGATCATTCGAGAAACCGGGGCCACCCCTCAAGCAGCTTAGAAAAGCCGCCCGTAAAAAGGGCTCTTTTACTACCTAAACAGAAAGGACGGCAGTGAAACCTCTCAAGTGGGGTCGTCTCCACCTTGACTGGCAAAGACCCTATATCATGGGGGTGGTCAACGTCACCCCCGATTCCTTCTCTGACGGGGGAAAATATTTAAGCCCCCAAGCAGCCTTAAGGCAGGCCCTGGCCCTGGCTGAAGCCGGCGCCGACATACTTGACATCGGGGGGGAATCTACCCGCCCTTTTGCAGAACCCGTCTCCGTAGAGGAAGAACTTTCTCGGGTCATTCCGGCCATAAGCCTCATCCGCCATCATCTGCCGGATACCCCCATCTCTATTGATACCTACAAGGCTCCAGTGGCCCGTGAGGCCTTGGCTAACGGGGCCGATATAATAAACGACATCAGCGGCCTGCGCTTTGATCCCAAAATGATCGAGCTGGCCAAAATCACCCAGGCCCCAGTGGTGGTGATGCATATGAAGGGAAGCCCCCGAGATATGCAGATTAACCCCACCTATGACGATGTCATAGGAGAGATAAGATCCTTCTTTATCGAACGTATAGAGAGTCTTACTAGGGCTGGGATCAAGAGAGAGCGGATCATCCTTGATCCGGGAATAGGGTTTGGCAAACGTTTTGAGGACAATTTGGTTATCCTTAGACATCTTGAAAAGTTTATCTCTCTGGGGGCTCCGATCCTTGTAGGCCCCAGCCGCAAGGCCTTCATTGGCCAGATAACCGGACACCCTCCCGAGGAGCGGGATGCTGGAACCATGGGGGCAGTGGCTTGGGCAGCCATCAAAGGAGCCCACATCGTCCGGGTCCACAACGTGGCTATGGCCAGGGATCTGCTGACGGTAATTGGAGCCATTGCTAAGGTCGAATATGTCTCCAAGATGAAAGAAGGCTGATGGATAAGGTCTTTCAGTTTCTAGAACGGCTACGTTGGCAGGATATCCTCGATATTGCCATTGTGGCCTTCCTCATCTACCGGGTGATGCTAATCATTCGGGGCACCCGGGCCATGCAGATGGTGGCTGGGCTCGGGGTGCTTATGCTCATCTACTTTGTGGCGGCCAAACTCGAACTTCTAACCCTTCACTGGATATTGGGTACCTTTCTTTCTTCCTTGGTCCTCCTCATCATCATTGTCTTCCAGGATGACATCCGTCGGGCCCTTACCCAGATGGGCCAAACCCCTTTTCTGAAGGCCCGGGTAGAGCGCTCCCAGGCTATGGAGGAAATCATCAAGGCGGTCACCTCCTTGGCCGACCGCTACATTGGGGCCCTTATTGTCATCGAGCGGGAAACCGGTCTCAAGGAATACATTGAAAGCGGAACCATCCTTGAGGCCCGGGTCAACCGCGATCTTATCTGCTGTATATTTAATCCAGCCTCCCCCCTCCACGACGGGGCGGTGATCATCCGCGAAGGCCGGGTGGCAACAGCAGGTTCCATTCTCCCTCTGACCACCAATCCCAACGTCAGTAAATACTTAGGGACTAGGCACCGGGCCGCCCTGGGAATCACGGAGATAACCGATGCAGTGGCCATCGTGGTCTCCGAAGAACGGGGGGCCATTAGCCTGGCTGTCGGCGGGCACATTACCCCTGATATTGATGAGTCCACCCTGAGGCGAATGCTTCTTAACCTCTTGGGAGTCGGTCCTCCCAAGAGTCATCCCTGGTGGAAGAGGAAAATCTTCTGATGAGATGGCAGGAGTTCCTGGGTAGAGACTGGGTACTTAAGGGGCTCTCGATAGTCTTTGCCGTCATCCTCTGGTTCCTGGTAGTAGGTGAAGAAAATGCAGAAATGGCCCTGGATGTAGCCCTGGAGCTGGTTAACCTGCCTTCTGACACCATTGTCGTCAACGACATCCCCGGAGAGATCAAGGTCAGGGTAAGTGGGCCTCGAAGCCTGCTTCAGGGGCTATCACGGCAGAGGATCTCCCGGGTTATCGACCTCTCAGAGGCCAAGCCTGGGAGGATAATTATCCAGATCACTCCGGAGAGTATTCGAGTCCCCAGAGGGGTTCGGGTGGTCAAGATCAGTCCCTCAGAGATTGAGATCGTCCTCGACCGCCTGATTCGCAAGACCGTGAAGGTCCGAGTCCGTACAGAAGGCAAGTTACCAGAGGGATTCCGTCTGGAGAAGATCGTCGTCAGTCCCGAAAAGGTCCGGGTGGAAGGACCTCTTTCGACTCTCAAAGGTCTCAAATTTCTGGAAACCCAGCCGGTGGACCTCTCTGGGTTGACCACCGCCTTCCAGCGACAGGTAAGACTCAACCTGCCCCCTTATGTAAGGGTCATTAATGGAGACCCAATGGTCACGGTAACGGTAATAGTCACCGAGATCATTGGCAGCAAAGTTCTGAAGGTCCCCTTGTCCTCTGAGGGAGAAACCAGACCGATTATCCTGACCCCCAACCGAGTAACTCTTAAGATCGCTGGTCCCGTGATCATTCTTAGGAAACTTGAGACCTCACAGATAAAGGCCTGGGTGGAAACAAAAGATCTTAAGCCTGGAACCTACTGGCGAGAGATAAGAGTCGGATTGCCGGATAAAAAACTTCGTCTTCTCTCCATAAAGCCTTCCAGAGTCAAGGTTTACATCAAAAAGGCCCCAAACAAAAAAACCCAAAATATCCTCCATCTCATCAAGAAAACCGTGTGGAAAGGGAAAAAACATGAGCAGGAGACTGTTCGGGACAGATGGGATCCGCGGCCTAGCCAACGAACACCCCATGACTCCGGAGACCGCCCTCAAGCTGGGACGAGCGATCGCCTATTATTTTAGAAAGATTGGCGGCCACCATCGAGTCCTTATCGGTAAGGACACCCGACTTTCGGGCTACATGCTAGAGACTGCCTTGGCTTCAGGAATCTGCTCCATGGGAGCCAATGTACTCCTGGTTGGTCCTCTACCAACCCCGGCCATCGCCTTTTTGACCTCAAGCATGCGAGCCGATGCCGGAGTGGTCATCTCGGCTTCGCATAACCCTTATCCAGACAACGGAATCAAGGTCTTCTCTGGAGATGGTTTTAAGCTTCCTGATGAGACCGAGGCCGAGTTGGAGGCCCTTATGGAGAGCCCGGAACTTGATAACCACCGACCAACGGGCGACGGAGTAGGTAAGGCCTTCCGGATCGACGACGCTCGGGGGCGTTACATCGTCTTCCTCAAGCAGGCCTTTCCTAAGGAATTCACCCTTGATGGGCTGAGACTGGTCCTTGATTGTGCCCACGGAGCTGCCTACAGGGTAGCCCCAGCGGTCTTTGAGGAACTGGGGGCCGAGGTCATCAAGCTAGGGGTAGATCCTGATGGCCTAAACATTAACAACCGTTGTGGAGCTCTTTATCCAGAGGTGGTTCAAGCCAAGGTTCGAGAGACCGGAGCCGATATGGGAATTGCCCTGGACGGGGACGCTGACCGGGTTATTGTCGTCGATGAAAGGGGCGAAATAGTCGACGGGGATCACATTATGGCCATCTGTGCCCAGGCCATGGCCCGGGCCGGACGCCTTCAGAAAAACACCGTGGTGGCCACTATCATGAGCAATATGGGACTTGAGGTCTGCCTAAAAAAGATGGGGCTCCGGCTTCTGAGGACCAAGGTTGGAGATCGATACGTGGTCGAGGCTATGAGGGAGGGAGGCTACAATCTGGGAGGAGAACAGTCGGGACACCTGATCTTCCTTGACTACATGACCACTGGTGACGGAACCCTTGCGGCCCTCATGCTCCTGGCCGTAATGCTCAAAGAAGGCAAATCCCTTTCAGAACTCGCTCAGATAATGGAGACTTATCCTCAAGTCTTAATAAACGTCCGGGTAAGCCGGCGTCTTCCCCCTGAGGAGATCCCCGGGCTCATGGAGCTTAAAAGCCAGATAGAGAGAAAACTCTCTAATAGGGGCCGGATCGTCATCCGGCCTTCAGGGACTGAACCGGTATATCGGGTCATGGTGGAAGGAGAGGATCAGGAGGAGATCAAGGCCTACGCCAAAGAGATAAGTGAACATATCAAAAGGACTCTGGCCTAGTCCTCTAAGTCAAGGCGAAGCTCGATCAACTTGGCCTTTTCTGGAAGTCGCAAGTTTCTGACCACCCCAAGGACAATATCGGCCGTAATCTGACGGATGAAATACTTAAGGGGGGCCGGACGGCCATTTACCCAGAGACTGAGATGTCTCTGCCCTCCGAAGGGGGCTATTATCTTTTCTTTGATAAACTCTACGACCTTCTCCGGCTCCTTGAAAGAAAAAAGAGGCCAGCCTTTCACCGGAAAATCAGCCACCACCGCTATCACCCCGGGAATCTCTTCGGCCAATAGCTGGGAAGAGATATCCCGGCGGGCAATTTCTATCTTGGGAAGATGGGGATGATGTTTAAAACCTTCAATTATTACCAAATCACAGCCTCCATAATATCTAAAGAGAATCTCCTCGAGAGAAGGACGATGTCCAGAGAAAAAATAAAGTCCCGAAGGTCCGACCAAACCAACCTGGCTTACAAGCTCTCGATACTGAAAGGTATCCTTGCCTGGGTGGTCAAGATTGGCGATTTCTTTGGTAGATTTGAGAACTCCCGGTTTGTATCCTTCAGTCCTTAAGATCTTAAGGATCTCAAGGATGAAAGTCGTCTTGCCTACGTTGTGGGGACCAACAAAGGCCACTGCCGGCGGAAGACCAATCTTTTCCCAAATCTCCTGATAGTTCATTTGACAACTATTATCTCCAGATCACCTTTCTTTTTAAAGACGTTTATGACCACATCTCCCTCCCATTTGCGGATCAGCAGATCAACGCTGGCCTCCCCCAAGCGAAGGTTTTTGATCCAGATCCGGTTCAGAAAGTCAGGAAGTATGGGATGGTAAAAGTAGATCTTTCCCCCTTCAAAACTCAAGCCCAGAGAGGCCTGAAGAAGAAAGAAGACGGAGGCCGCAGCCCAGGCTTGAGGATTACAGGAGACCGGATAAGCTGTGGGGCCTTCGTGGGGACGCCGGGGAAAACCGCAGAAGAGCTCTGGCATCCGGTGGAGTTCAAAGAAATTACTGGCCTCAAAAAGGGCCTGAAAGATCTTTAAGAACTCTGTCCGAAAGCCGTAGCGTCTGAGACCATAGGCAATCAAGGCGTTGTCATGGGGCCAGATAGAACCATTGTGATAAGACATGGGATTATAACGGACCTCAAGGGAGGAAAGAGTCCGGATACCCCAACCGGAGAATGAGTCTGGAGACAGAAGCCTTTGGGCCACAGCTCGGGCCTCTTCCTCTCCGGCCAGCCCGGAGAAAAGTAGGTGACCAGCATTCGAGGTCCGGACAAGACAGGGGCGTTTGTCTCCATCAAGGGCCAGGGCATAGGTGTCCAGTTCTTCGGACCAAAAAAGTTTGTTGACCTTTTTGCGTAGGATTTTAGCTTGAAGGGCCAGTTTGTTAGCCAG
Organism: Thermosulfuriphilus sp.; assembly: GCF_054026695.1. NCBI lineage: Bacteria > Pseudomonadati > Thermodesulfobacteriota > Thermodesulfobacteria > Thermodesulfobacteriales > Thermodesulfobacteriaceae > Thermosulfuriphilus > Thermosulfuriphilus sp. Next base: position 34,421 of record NZ_JBPMLP010000019.1, on the reverse strand, counting down.
AACCTCTTCCCCTAAAGCTGCCGCCAAATGAGAAGCCTTAAGCCAGGCCTCGTAGACATATCCCTGGACCTCCACCAGGGCTATAGGGCCTTTGACTAGCCGACCATCGGCATGGAAGACACTATCATGAGAGTCCTTCCAGCCTTTGTTAACCAGCCCTTTTCCTTTTGAAGAGTATTCCACCAGACCGTCACCGTCCAGATCACCGTACTTTTCGATCCACTCCAAGGCCAAAAGGATCTGGGGCCAGATCTGGCGGATGAAGTCGAGATCCTGAGTGCGTTGATAATAGGCCCCGGCCAAAAGAATAAAAAGGGGAGTGGCATCGATCGTCCCGTAATAAAAGGCAAAAGGGATCTCACCGGTGGCTGCTGTCTCGTTAGAGCGGATCTCGTGAACTATCTTGCCAGGTTCGGCATCGGTTTCGGGATTGATCTCCCGAGCCTGAGTCGCCGCCAGATAGGAAAGAACCCCCCGGGCAATGGCCGGATTGATCCAGAGACACTCTAGGGCGGTAATGATACCGTCTCGTCCGAAGACTGTACTGAACCAGGGAATGCCGGCATAAGGATAGGGGCCATGGGGAGTGTCGGTAAGCATGATAAAGATATCGGCTAAAGAGCGATGGAGCCAGCGGTTAAACTGCTCATTTGAAGTCTGGATCTCACAGGTCTGTTGGCGGAAGTTGGTCAGATGCAAACGGGCCTCAAAACCGGCCTTCTTGTAGGATAGGCACCGGCGCTTCTCTTCATCTATCTCACAAGAAACCGTAAGGAAGAAGGTCTTTGCCTCCCGGGGACGTAGACAGACCCTGAAGATGGCCTCCGAAGGAGCTAATTCTTCCGGAGCTGGAGAAAAGCGAAGAACCGTCTCTCTCAAGACCCCATCAAGCCCCTGGTAAGAGAAGATCACCCGGTCGGATTCCAACTTTGGAGCAAAGATCCGCCCTTTCTTGGGCCGTTTCAGGCCTCGAACCTCAAAGATATCAGCGTAGTCGGCCTCGAAATAGTAGGAAAAGAAAAGATCTACCGGGCAGAGACCAAAGTTTTCAAATTCAAGCCGTTCGTAACAACAACCATCATAAAGGAACTTGGTCCTCAGGATATGAATAGTACCTTTGGGAACCAGAAGACGATCCCGGGAGACGATATCGGGATTGGTGAGATCCACCGTAAAGAAGATATTGTCTTCCCGGATGGTAGAACTTAAGAGCAGAGGGGCCAGGTCGGCTACTGCCAAGCGAAGGCGAGAGACGAACCTGGTCCCCTGGTGGAAAAGACCGTATTCGTTGCTTCCCAGTGGCTCTATATCGCCAAAGCGGTTAAAAATGGCAAAGGTATCCCCCTGCTTGAGGACCCGGGGCCGATCGTCGATCCTGGCCGAGGTCGTAAGGATATAGAAACGATTTTCGACACAGATGATCTCCTGATGGGCCACTTAGACCGCCTTAAGCAGGGGATATTTTTCGCCGACGATGGCCTCATATATGTCAAGATAATCCCGGGCCATTCTGGAAGCCGAGAATCGCCGTTCAAAAAACTCCCGGCAGCCAGCCCGATCAACAGAGGCCACTTTTTCTACTGCCACCACCGCCTCCTCCAAGCTCTCCACGATGAATCCGGCCACTCCCTCTTCGATCACCTCCGGCACAGAACCACAGCGCCAAGCAATAACCGGGGTACCACAGGCCAAAGCCTCGATCATCACTAACCCAAAAGGCTCAGGCCAGTCAATGGGAAAGACCAAGGCCAGGGCCTGCCCTAGAAACTCGTTCTTTTCCCCCTCTCCAATCTCCCCCACAAACTCTACCCAGGGGCTCTTGAGAAGCGGTCTGATAACCTCTTCAAAATACTGACGGTCTGCGGAATCTACCTTAGCGGCAATCTTGAGGGGAACCCCAGCCATCTCCGCGATCTTTATGGCCCGGTCTGGTCTTTTCTCCGGAGATATCCGGCCTAAAAAGGCCAGATATTTTCCTGGCTCAGTATATGGACGGTAAAGGCCTTTGGGCAGTCCATGGTAGACGGTCCCTTTCCAGTTGGCCCAGTAAAGGGGTTTTCGCTGGGCATAGGATATAGAGACCAGAGCCTGATCTTTAAACTCCCGATAAAGGGGGACAAGATCACCGATGTCCAGGCGTCCGTGAAGAGTGGTCACCGAGGGAGTTGAGAGACGCCTGGCCAAAGGGAAATGGATATAATCGATGTGGAAGTGAATGATATCGAACTCATCGGCCATCTGGAAGACCTTTTCCAACTGAAGGATGTGGTGGGCAAGGCGATCCTGACAGCTGGCATCAAGCCTTAAGGCCCTCTGGCAACAGGGAATCAGCTTGGCCTTGGTCTTTGAGTCGCCGCTAGCAAAAAGGCTCACTTCGTGGCCCATGGCCACCAGCTCTTCAGTCAAGTAGGAGACAACCCGTTCCGTTCCCCCATAAAGCTTTGGGGGCACACTTTCATGGAGAGGAGCCACCTGAGCAATCTTCATAAAGATGCTCACCTCCTCCTACCCGATCTATTTAAAAACAAGGGAAAAAAGAAGAAATGTTGCCAATTAAAAAGAAGGGCTTATCATGTCTTCTGCGCCCATAAAATAGTCTCTTTTCCCGACTTTACAAGGCCAAAAGCTTGCAGGCTCTCTGCAAGGGGACTAAGTAAAAGAGGAGATGCCCAAGATAGTCTTCAGGTGGTCTTACGGCCACGTCTTAGTAATGGTTTTTAGCTCAGCGGCCTTGGTTTCCCTTTTTGTCTTGGCCCTGGTCTTTGCCTATCTAAAACTGGAGTTGCCTGACGTCAGTAGCCTTAAGAACTACCGCCCCCCGGCAGTAAGCGAGCTCTATGATCGCAAGGGGCGCCTAGTGGCCTACTTTTATAGGGAAAAGAGGTGGCCTGTCCCCCTGGAACTGGTCCCTGAGAGGCTTATCCAGGCCATCATTGCCGCCGAAGACGCCCGCTTTTACCAACACAAAGGCTTGGACTTCTTTAGCATCATGCGGGCGGCCATCAGAAACATGGAGGCTGGCAGTATTGTCCAAGGCGGTAGCACCATTACCCAGCAGGTCACCAGAGCGTTGTTGCTCTCCAGAGAGAAGTCCTTCAGACGCAAGATCAAAGAGGCCCTCCTGGCTTGGCGTATTGATTCCATGCTCACCAAGGATGAGATCCTCAACATCTATCTCAATCAGATCTACCTGGGAGAAGGGGCTTACGGAGTCGAGGCTGCCAGCCGGATATATTTTGGCAAACACGTCTGGGATCTCAACCTAGCCGAGTGCGCCCTTATTGCTGGCCTCCCGCAGGCCCCTAGCCGGTATAATCCCTACCGTAACTTCAAACTGGCCAAAAAACGTCAGGCTTACGTCCTGAAGAGAATGGTCGCCGAGGGTTACATCACGGAAGAGGAGGCCCAAAGGGCCTATGCTACCCCCATTGAGCTCCGGCGTTTCAACCCTCCCATTGCCAAGGAAGCGGCTTACTTTGTCGATTATGCCCAACAACAACTCAGTAGGATCCTGGGGCGAGAAGAGCTTCTCACCGGTGGCTATAGGATCTATAGCACCCTTGACCTCGATTACCAGAGAGCTGCCTTTGAGGCCTTGAAAGAAGGCCTAATAGCCATAGATAAACGTCACCCCGACCTCAAGGATTCCCCCGTTCAGGGAGCCATCTGCCTCATTGAGGCCTCAACTGGGGCCATAAGGGCCTTGGTCGGGGGGCTTGATCCCGGCCGGGGCCATTTCAACCGGGCCACCCAGGCCCGCCGTCAACCAGGCTCTGCCTTCAAGCCTATTGTCTATGCCGCCGCCCTTGAGGCCGATCTTATCAGCCCGGCTACACTCTTTGTTGACGAACCCCTGATCTTTCCAGGAGCCACTGAAGACAAACACTGGGAGCCTCAGAACTTTGACGGTTTCTTTTTAGGTCCCATTACCGTCCGCAAGGCCCTGGCGGATTCCCGAAACACTGTGGCCGTTAAGGTGGCCCAACTAGCGGGGATAGATCAGGTAATCACCGAGGCCCAAAAGCTGGGGATCACGGTCCGGCTCTCCCGGGACCTAGCCTTGGCCCTAGGATCCAATGGTATTCCCCTCATCCAACTTACAGCAGCCTACCAAGCCTTTGCCAATGAAGGGGAAAGAATCCCTCCACGGATAGTCGAAGCCCTGGTAGACCGAGACGGACGGGTCCTTGAGCCCCGAAGATCCCCCCCGGTTCGGGTTCTCTCTCCAGAGACCAGCTTTATGCTCACCTATCTTCTGGAGGAGGTGGTCAAGGACGGAACCGGCCGTTGTGCCTCCCGTCTTCCCATCCCCATAGCGGCCAAAACCGGGACCACAGACTATTATCGCGATGCCTGGTTCGTCGGCTATACTCCTTCGTTGGTGATCGGAGTATGGGTGGGGCGTGATGACAAAACACCCCTTGGCCCTGGGGAAACCGGTGGCCGGGCCGCCTGTCCCATCTGGGTCTCTTTTATGGAAAAGATCCTTGATATTGATGGCTTGAGGGAAGAGAGATTTATCCCCCCCGAGGGGATCACCTTTGCCGCCATCGATGAGACAACAGGTGAGGTCTCCCTCCCCAAAGGAAATACCGTCTGGATGCCCCTCAGAGAGGGAGAGGTCTCAGAAATCAGACCAGTCCTTGAGGAAAGGCCTAGCCTGTGGCCTGACGTATCCCCCCAAAGACGTCCTTGGTGGCAACGTCTACCTTTTTGGGAATAACCGTAAGGTCATCCCGGACGACATAGAGGACCTTAAAACGGGTCTTAAGACGTTCAATCATCTCGTTAAGGGCCTCATCTTCCAGGTCCTTAATCCGGATATAGACCTCCCGCCGGCCAGGTTCAGCGTGGTCATAGGAGGTGAGGATGGAAACCAAGCGTCCACCATGTTGCCGAATAACCGCCGCCACCTCGTTGATCGATCCCGGACGATCCTCAAGATCAAAGGCAATCTGGATGGGCCCCCGGTATATACCGGTAATGCTGATCAGGACCTTAAAGACATCGGTCTGGGTAATTATGCCAACCACATAGCCTTCTTCGTTGACTACTGGAAGGCCAGAGATCCGGTTCTCCAGCATGATCACCGCTGCCCTCTCAACAGTATCGTCCTCTCTGATGGTGATGGGATTAGGAGTCATGATGTCTTTGACCTTGATCTCGGAAAGCAGGTAATAGAGTTCGTGAACGTCTAAAGAAGTAGCTTTAGACGGAGCCGCTTCCTTAAGATCGCGATCAGTAATAATCCCGACAACCTTCCCCCGACGGACCACCGGTATACGCCGAATCTTATGTTCCTTCATTATTTGGGTGGCCTTCATCATGGAGGCATTTTCGTCTACGGTGACCACATCTGTTGCCATCCATTCTCTTACTAACATAGACCCCTCCTTCTTATCTGTGCCGTTCCTTTATCAAAAGCCCCGACCCTCTTCAAGAAAAAGGTTAAGACTTTTCTTCAAGGATTTCATCAAGAGCCTTTTTAAACTCTTCGGATTCAAGGGCCGAGAGATCGATCTCTTCTAGATCCTCTCCAGAGCCTTCTTCTCCAGCCTCAGGAACTAGATCAGAGACGTCAATATCAGAGATTCCTGAAGGCCCAGGAGCCTCTTTGCTGGGTTCAATGGATTCAGGCTGGGCCCCTAACTGGGGCCCCTGAGGCGGACTTGAGGCCGAAGGGGCCTCCGAGCCAGTCAGAAAGTCAGCCACTGCCTCAAGGGGCAAAGGATTACCCAGGGCTTTCTTGATGGAGCTTAGGTCGTTCTGACAATGAGGACAAGTGCTCAGATGGTCAAAGGTTAAAAAATTACACTTCGGACAGCGCATTTTCTCCCTCCTCAGGCCGATATGAGGCCTTTATCCTCCTCAGGACGGCTGTTATATTGTTTAACATGTCAAAGCATTCTTTGGTAAAAAAACTAGCTGTTTTTTTATTTATCGGCCTGTCAGCTCTAGGACTTAGCGGTTGTGGAGGGGGCAGACGGGTCTATCTGGCCAATGAGGCCTGTCTCATCAAAAAAGGACAGTCCAACCGGGCTGAGGTCTTGAACCTCCTTGGACCTCCAGACAAAGTTGTCCGCCAAGCCAATGGTTGGGAGATCTGGTACTATTTTAATGTCAATAAAAGCACTTTAAAAAAATTTCCCCTTTTGGGAAGCCGCTTAGGACGTGAGGAAATAGAGATCTTAGAGATTATCTTTGCGGGCAATCAGGTCTACCAATGCCGTTACCAAGTAGAAGAGAAAAAGTGAAGGATCCTTTCGCCATCGCCCGCAATCGCATGGTAGAGACCCAGATCGTTGCCCGGGGCATAAAAGACCCACGGGTAATCGAGGCCATGCGTAAAGTCCCTCGCCATCTTTTTGTCGATGAGGCCCTATGGGACCAGGCCTATGGAGATTTTCCCCTTCCCATCGGTCAAGGGCAAACTATTTCCCAGCCCTACATTGTAGCCCTGATGACCGAGGCCCTCCAACTCAAAGGGGACGAAAAGGTCCTGGAGATAGGAACGGGATCCGGATACCAGACAGCCATCCTGGCAGAGCTGGCCCACAAGGTATATTCCATCGAGCGAGTGCCGACCTTGGTCCAGAGAGCCCGACGGGTGCTCGATGAATTGGGCTATACCAATGTGGTCATCCGCCTGGGAGATGGAACTAAGGGCTGGCCGGAAGAGGCCCCCTTTGAGGCCATAATCGTCACCGCTGCCGGCCCCAAGATTCCGAAACCTCTCCTTGAACAACTCTCCGACAATGGCCGGCTGGTCATCCCTGTCGGAGATGAATACTCACAGGACCTTATCCGGGTCACCAGAAAGGACGACCGTTTTGTGACTGAAAATCTCGGGGGCGTCCGCTTTGTTAAACTTATTGGAGACCACGGATGGCAGGGTTAAAAAGCCTGGATTCCCTCAAAGACTGGACCCTTTCTTTTGCCGAATCTCCCCGGGGGACCTGGGCCCTCTTTTTTTTAGCCGTAGCTGAAGCCAGTTTTTTCCCCATTCCCCCGGATGTCCTTCTCATCGCCCTTTGTCTAGCTACCCCTAAGAGAGGCTTCTATCTGGCCCTCATCTGCACCCTGGGATCGGTTCTGGGGGGGCTGGCTGGCTATGGACTGGGGGCCTTCTTTATGGAGACTGTCGGCCAACCGATCCTTTCTTTTTATGGCCTTACCGCCAAGTTCGATCTGGCTCGAACCTATTTTCATCAGTATGATGCCTGGGCAGTAGGAGTGGCTGGTTTTACCCCTCTTCCCTATAAGCTCTTCACCATTAGTGCCGGAGCCTTTAAGATCGATCTCCTGACCTTCTTTCTGGCCTCGGTAATCTCCCGGGCCGGTCGGTTCTTTCTGGTAGCCGGGATGATCTTCTTCTTCGGCCAGGCGGTCAAAGACTATATAGAACGTTACTTTAATCTGCTTACAGCGGCCTTTGTGGGCCTGCTAATAGTGGGATTCTTGGTGATAAAATGGCTATTTTGAGACGAATTGCGGTCATCGGGGCCGGAATCTGTGAGGCCAACATCTATGAGATTGCCCAGAGGGTCGGTTTTCTTCTGGCCAAGCAAGGAGCCATGATTTACTGTGGCGGTCTTGGCGGGGTTATGGAGGCCGCGGCCAAAGGAGCCAAAGAGGCCGGAGGCCTCACTGTTGGAATACTTCCTGGCAATAAAGCCTCAGAGGCCAATCCCTACATCGATATCCCTGTGGTTACGGCCATGAGTCACGCCCGAAACGTCATTTTAGTCCGCTCAGCCGAGGCCGTAGTGGCCATCTCTGGGGGTTACGGGACTCTTTCAGAGATCGCCTTGGCCCTAAAGATGTGGCGTCCTGTAGTCGGCCTTAAGACCTGGCCAGGAATAGAGGGGGTCCGATACGTGGAGGAAGCCGAAGAGGCGGTGGAGGAAGTCTTTAAGGTTCTGGGTTAGGACCAGAGGGATTTAGCCCCAACTTGGCCTTGATCTCCTGACAGATGAGGGCCACTTCGGCCCGAGTCTCTGCCCCGTCAAACATGACCGGAACTCCCCGATCAAAGACCACCTCTCCGTTAACCATCACCCAGGAAACATCTCCTCCCCGGGCGCTATAAACCAAAAGCGAAAGAGGGTCATAAAGAGGGGTTAGATGCGGTCTAGAAAGATCTAGGGCGGCCATATCGGCCAAGAATCCTGGCTCAAGACGCCCCAGGCCCTGGAGTCTAAGGGCCCGAGCCCCGGCTTCGGTGGCCATACGAAAGGCCTCCCGGGCTGGGAGCACCGTGGCCTGCTCTTTGAGCCCCTTCTGGAGCAAGGCGGCAGAGCGCATCTCTCCCAGAAGATCAAGATCATTGTTAGAGGCCGGACCATCCGTCCCCAAAGCCACATTGAGCTTGAGGGAGAGCATCTCCAGCACCGGAGCTACCCCGGAGGCCAGCTTGAGGTTACTCTCCGGACAGTGAACCAAGCTGGCCTGGGCTTCAGCCAGAAGGACTATCTCCTCAGAAGTCAATTTAACTCCATGGACGGCCACCAAGGCCTCAGAGACCAGCCCCAAGGAGGCCAGATGTTTGGCCGGAGAAAGACCGTAGCGCTCTTTGATAAGGCTTACCTCGTCGTTGGTCTCAGCCAAATGGATATTGAAACTGGCGCCGTGTTTCTCGGCCAGATGGTAGGCCTTTTTTAAAGTCTCTGGAGAGCAGGTATAAAGGGCATGGGGACAGACCATGACTTTAATGCGGGGATGATCCCGGTAGGCCAGAAGAAGATCTTCGGTAAGTCTAAGACCGGCCTCAAGAGGACCATAACCTGGAGAAGGGAAATCAAAGAGACCTTCGCCAACAACGGCCCTGACCCCAGCCGAATCCGCAGCCTTTATGACCTCTTTGGAGAAGATATACATATCGGCAAAGGTGGTCACCCCTGAGGCCAGCATCTCCCAAATGGCCAGTTTCGTTCCCCAATATACCCACCGGGGGTTAAGGTGTCTTTCGGCCGGGAAGATGTAGCCCTCCAGCCAACGCATAAGAGGAAGATCATCCGCCATCCCCCGGAAAATGGTCATGGCTGCGTGGGTATGGGCGTTTATCAGTCCCGGAAAAAGGAGACTGGCCCCCAAATCCTTGACCCGGGCCAGAGGGTGACTGGCGAGGATCTCCCGGGCCGGCCCCACGGCGATGATCTTCGGGCCCCGTACCAGAACTGCTCCATCAAAGATGGCCGGTACATCCCAGGCCGGCAGTATGACCCTGGCCTTGATCAGAAGCTCATCCCCGCCCATAGCGCTCTCCTTTAAGCCAATCCTCTGGGATCCTTTGGACAAAGGCGGCCACTAGCCTTTCAAGCTTCTCCCCGGCAGCCTCAGCCGAGGCAATGACTTCTTTGAGCAGAATAGGCCTAAAGTTGTCTGGATCATTGACATTGGCAATAACCGAAAGCCCCAAGACCTCAAGGCCGGCGTGATTGGCGACAATGACCTCTGGAGTGGTTGACATACCTACGGCGTCAGCTCCGAGATGGCGGAGCATCCTCGTCTCGGCCGGGGTCTCTAAACTGGGCCCGGGGACAGCCACGTAGACCCCCTCTTTAAGATCAATTCCCTCAGCCCGAGCTACCTCCTTCATCAGGTGGCGCAATCTCAGACTATAGGCTTCAGATAGATCCGGAAACCGCGGCCCCCATTCCTCAATGTTGGGGCCTCGTAAGGGATTGTCCGGAATGAGATTTATATGGTCCGAAATAAGCATGATATCCCCAGGAGAAAAAGAAAGATTTAGCCCTCCGGCAGCGTTAGAGACAATTACCGTCTTTACCCCCAGCCTAGTCATCACCCTTAAAGGAAACGTTATCTCCCGGGCCGAATATCCCTCATAGTAGTGAAACCGACCTTGGAAGGCCCAGATAGGTCGGCCAGCAAAGTAGCCCATGACTAAACGCCCCCGGTGGCTAGGGACCGTTGAGGCCGGAAAATGAGGGATCTCATGATAGGGAATCTCCAGGGTCTTTTCCATCTTTTCAGCTACCCCGGAGAGCCCAGTACCCAAAATAAGCAAAACCGGGGGAAAAGACTGGACCCTGGCCCCAATAAATGCCCTAGCCTCTTCAACCTGTTTCCTTAGCTCAGTATTTACCATTAGGTAAAACTCCCTATTTATCTTTGAGGCAAACTGCTGTTTAATTTGCCAGATTTTTTACATAATAGCTGGATTATCGTAACAATTAGGTTATCCTTTAAAAATATTGTATCGAGCTACATGGTTTGGGTAAGGAGGCCTCTGTGGCCCTGGATTTTATTGTCGGGCAGAGTTCGGCCATTCAGAGCATCAAAGAGCTCATCACTCAGGTCGTAAACACGGACCTAAACGTCGTAATCTATGGCGAAAGCGGCGTTGGCAAAGAGCTGGTAGCCCGAGCCCTCCATCGGCTCTCCTACCGGAAGGATAAGCCTTTTGTCAAGGTAAACTGTGCGGCCCTTCCTGGAGAACTTCTGGAGAGCGAGCTCTTTGGCCATGAGAAGGGAGCCTTCACCGGAGCAGTAACCCAGAAGCCAGGCAAGTTTGAGTTGGCCAACGGTGGGGTGATCTTCCTTGACGAGATAGGCGACATGCCCCTTCACCTCCAGGCCAAACTGCTCCAGGTCCTCCAGGATGGCGAATTCAGCCGGGTCGGCGGCCAGAAAGACATCCGGGTGGACACCTGGGTGATTGCGGCCACCAACCACGATCTTGACCGGGACATCAAAGAAGGACGTTTTCGGGAGGATCTTTATTTCCGCCTTAACATCATCAAGATCGTTGTTCCCCCGCTAAGGAATCGCCGCGAGGACATTCCTTTGCTCTGCAAACACTTTTTGGCCCGCTATTCTCCCCGTCTTGGGGGCCAAGACGTGGAGATCCCTACCCCACTCATGGAACTTTTCATGGAATATCACTGGCCGGGCAATGTCCGCGAGCTTGAGAACTACATCCGGCGATTTCTGGTCCTCAAAGACTGGGAACCCATTGCCCAAGATATCCGCCGTCACATGGATTCGGCCCAAGGGAAGAAATCGCCCCAGGTCCAGGCCACCAACCTCAAGGATCTCGTCCGTGAAGAGTTAGCCCCCTACGGCAACGGATCCATCCCTCTTAAAGAGATCCGTCGCAAGATATTCGACTATGTGGAAAGAGAGCTTATCGAAGTGGTTCTAGAGAAGACCAATTGGAATCGCCGCCAAGCTGCTGAAATCCTCCAGATAAGTTACAAAGCCCTTCTTTACAAGATGCAAAACCTAGGCATTAAAGAGCCTGAAAAATCTTCCGAATCTGGTTAAAACCCCTCAGGAGGTAAAAATGGCCCGCTTTTTAGTAACTGGAGGGGCCGGTTTCATCGGCTCCAACATCACCGAACGCCTTTTGAAAGATGGACACTACGTCCGTGTTCTGGACGACTTCTCAAACGGCAAAGAGGAAAACCTCGACTTTTCTGCTCCCCTTAAGGAAAGGCTTGAGGTTATCAGGGGAGATATTCGAGATCCTTCTGTCTGCAAGGAGGCCTGTCAGGCTGTAGAGTACATCTTCCATGAGGCCGCTTTGGGATCGGTTCCCCGATCCATTGATGACCCCCAGAGCACCAACGAGATTAATATTACCGGGACTCTTAACCTTCTTTGGGCGGCCAAGGAGGCAGGGGTCAAGCGCTTCGTTTATGCTGCTTCCTCCTCGGCCTACGGCGACAAGGAAGATCCCTTCGGCCAGATCATAGCCAAGAAGGAGACCATGGCCCCAAACCCCCTTTCTCCCTACGCTGTCTCCAAACTTACCGGAGAATACTACTGCCAGGTCTTCAGCCAGGTCTACGGGCTAGAGACGGTCATTTTGAGATATTTCAACGTTTTTGGTCCCCGGCAGGACCCTCACTCCATGTACGCCGCTGTGGTTCCCAAGTTCATCACCTCTCTCCTCAAAGGGCAGTCCCCGACCATCTTTGGAGACGGAGAGCAGAGCCGGGATTTCACCTATATTGACAACGTAGTAGAAGCCAATCTGAAGGCTTGTTTTGCCGGGAAAGAGGCCGTGGGAGAGGTTTTCAACATTGCCTGCGGTCGGAGAACAAGCATCAACGAGCTCTACCGTCTCATTGCCCAACTTATCGGCACGGACCTTAAACCTCACTATGCCCCGGCAAGAGCCGGAGATGTAAGACATTCCTTGGCCGATATCTCCAAGGCCCAAAAGATCCTCGGCCTCCAAGAGATGGTCAGTCTGGAGGAAGGCCTGAGGAAGACTATTGACTGGTACCGAAAAGGTCTCGAAGAGTAAAAATTAAGAAGAAAAATAGTTCCCTGGTCAGGGAATTTTCTTTCCCTTTTGCTCTTTTTAATAAGGGCCCCGGCCAGTTATTACTCAAAAGGGGCCCTTAATCCTCCTAAAAGGTTCTTCCATATCGGCTCATTTCTTGCATTATCGTCACCTGTAGTAATTACAGGTAGAGAAGAGATGTCACAAAAGAGCCGTCTCCATCCTTCGGCAGAAATCCTAAATTCTGGCTTTGATATATTCCTTCCCTACCCGGGAAAAAGGAAGAAAAACTCGGTCTCAGAGCAGGATCTGGAGGCCTTTATCCTCAAGGATCTCAAGGCCGGAGAAATGAATCTTGAGGGATGGCTTAAAAAGATCCGCAAAAAGAAGATACCCGTAAGGCTCCCTGAGGCCTTCTTTGAGAAGGACCCCTCCCGCCGCTATGATATCCGTATCGCCCCCTTGGCCAAAGGCTTTCTTATCTCTGGGGCTGAAATCGGTCCAGGACCTGGGGCCTATCTCTACCAGTCGGCCTTCTTTGAGAAAGTCCTCAACCGGATGGGGAACCTGGTTTCGGCCCTCTCTGGCCGGATAGACCTCTTGAGGCTCAAAGATGAAGAAAATCAAAAAGGAGAACTTAATTCTCTCTTTCCCCGTCTGAAACGGGGATTGGGGGAGATCCTGGCCTTCTTTAAGGCCTTGGCCCTTTACCAACATCATTTGGGGCAAAGAGAGGAGACCTGTCTCAATTTGGATCAGGTCATCCTCGAGGTAGTCGAATTCATGGAGATGTTTACCTTCAGGGAAGGAACCTTCTTTTTCAATCCTTCGGGTAAGCTACCAAGTATTCAAGGAAGAAAGGGAGACTTTACCGAGGCTCTCTGCCTCATCCTGGCCTCTATCGTAGAGGCCAGCTCCATTGGAAGCCAGAGGGCCATCTTCATCCAGACTGGCTTGGCCGTAGATGGATCTGGCCTTATTGAGTTTCGCTACGATGGTCACAAGCTCTCAAATCTGGCCAGTCTAAGCCCCATACGCCGCCTGAGACGGCTCTATGGAGTAAAGCTCAAGACAATGGGGCTCAGTGGCGATCAACGGATCGCCCTCCTCATCCCCCTTTAGTTGCCCATTATCCGCTGAAGCTGACGCCTTACCGAATCTTTAAGTTCATCAAGATTATAGGATTTGACAATATAGTCATCCGAGGCCCAGGAGGCCAAGTCCTGCTTGTATTCCGGATAGGCTGAGCTTAAGATCACCGGCCGATTGGGCTTCCTCTCCTTGAGTTTCCTCAAGACCTCAATGCCGTCCATCCCGGGCATATTGATATCTAGAATGACCACATCCGGATCAACTTCCTCAGCCATCTTGAGGGCCTCCTCCCCATTCAGGGCCGAATAAACCTCATAGCCCTCTTCCTCCAGCTCTTCTCGATAAAGGATATGAATGCTTTCTTCGTCATCGACCAATAAAATGCGGGGTTTCCTTGTCTCTGCCATAGTCTCTACTCCTTACTTGGTCTGAAATCTTTGTTTCCTGCGCCACAGGGGAAGCTTGATGATAAAGGTAGCTCCCTTGCCAGGGCGGTTGTCTACTAAAATTTCTCCTTCATGGAACCGAACAATACGGTAAGCCAGGGCCAGCCCTAATCCACGACTGCGTTTGGTCCCAAAGAAGGGATTAAATATATTGGGCAGGATATCAAGGGGAATGCCTCCACCAGTATCACTCACCTCAAAGACCACCGTCGGTTCGACCTCTTCATCGGTGTAGGTGCGGATACTAAGGATCCCCCCCTCCCCCATGGCCTGAAGAGCGTTTAAAATCAAGCAAGAGATAACGTAGCGGATCTCATGACCATCACAGTCAACCCGGGGCAGGGGGTGAAAGTCTTTTTCCACCCGAATTCCTCTAGCCTGAATCTCTCTTTCTAGTAGAAAGAGGGCCTCTTCTACCAAACGATTAAGATCCTCCTGCCCAAAGCACCGAGGACAACGATAATTGACGTCCAGAAGACCCCGAAGGACCTTTTCCAGCCGGGCCACCTGGGAGACCATCCGGTCCAGATATCTGCGGGCCTCCTCTGCCGAGGAGGCCCGAGAGGCCCGCCGGGCAAGCCCCCCCAGGATGCTCAATGGATTGCGGATCTCATGGGCAATGGCCGAGGCCAGCTCTCCCAAGGCGGCCCTTTTCTCAGAATCTACCAAGCGATCCTTGGTGATGAGGAGTTCCCGATTGGCCCTTTCAAGGCCGGCATAAAGAAGGGTCTTCTCCAGGCTTACGGCCAAATAGCTGGCCAGAAGACGAAAGCCCCGGTCATCTTCGACAAAGCTCTGGCTGTCTACGGCCAAGAGCCCCAGGGGTTCAGGACCGGCCATGAGGGGATAGATAAGAGGAGAAGGTCCCATCTTCTGGACCACCTCTTGAGGGAGTTCATCTCTTGAAGGAGGCAGAACCGGACCCCTGAAAACGCTAGTTCCTCCCTCTACAACCTCGGCCATATAACGACGGTGATCCTTCTTGAGAACCAGGGCCGCCCTAGGGCAGGAGAGCCCTGGATGAGTGGTCAATCGAGCCAAAAACTCACGTCCCAGGTCCTGGGGGCTATTGGCAGCCAGCAGGTAAAGACCAACCTCATAGAGGCCGGCCAGCTGGTCGACCATGGTCTGGTTTTCTTCCGCTAGCCGGCGCATTTCCTCAAGGGCCACCACCGTGGATATTCCCCGGGAGATCATTCTTCCTACAGTCTGAAGGGAAAGGACCGCCTCTTTAAAGGCCTCTTCCTCCCCTGGGGGAGCAAAAAGACATAAGGCTCCCTGAGCTGAGGGGATCTCCAACGGAAGACAGACCATGGTCTGGAAGCTCTCGGAAGGACTTCCCCCACAAAGGGTCTTTGAACAGTTCTTTCGGCAATAGAGAGGAAGATCTCCGGCCTGGGCCTGATAGAGGCCCGAGTTTGATTCAAGCCTTATGGCTACCCCAGCAATCTTAAAAAGGTCCTTAAGAAGGATTACCAGCTCCTCAAGAAGCCCCTGAGGGCTTTTAGCAAAGTGAAAGATCCGATCTATCCGGGTGACAATCTTGGTCAGCGATTGCTGATGATGCAGATCTCTTTGAAGCTCAAATTCTTTTATTAGGCCGGTGGCCAGATAGAGCCCGTCAAGGACTAACTCCTTGTCCTCCTCAGACCAAGAACGAGGGCCCCTTGAAGCCAGGGCCAAGATGGCCCGAAAATCATCATCCCAGGGGACGATAGCCCAGGCCCCTGCCTTCTGAAATAAGGGAGGATCAAGTAGTTCATCATGTCCGCCGGAATCCTCGATAAACAGGGGTTTCCCTTTAAAGAGAACGTATCCAAAAGCATTATCTAGGGAATCTTCCACTGGATCAGAGGGGATACCGATCCCCACCAGGGGGGTCAAACTCCGGGAAACATTGTCTCGGAGATAAAGAGCGACCTGATCCAGATTCAAAAGCCCCTTGATAGTCCTAAGAAGGCGCTCCAAGCGGACCAGTGGGTCATCCTTACCCAGGGTGGCCCGTATCAGGCAGGAGACCTGCTTTAGACCCTGGCTTCCTGCCGGCGATGGTCTCTGTCTGACCGGATACAGGCGTCTGACCTTGGGGCCGTCCATCCCTTAAGGCCTAAAGGGTTATCTCCCTCAAGAACCTAGCCGCCTCCTCTGGGGGAGTAGGATTAATATAGAAGCCAGTGCCCCACTCAAAACCGGCTATCCTGGTAAGTTTAGGCATGATTTCAAAATGCCAGTGATAGTGTTCCAGATAAGACTCCCTTAAGGGGGCGGTGTGAAGAACATAGTTAAAGGGGCAACGGGGTATGGCCGCATCAAGCCGCCTCATGGCCTCCGAGAAAATCTCCGCCAAAGCCCGAAACTGCTTGTCATCAATGCTTCGATAATCCGAGTGATGTCTTTTGGGAAGGATCCACATCTCAAAGGGAGAACGAGGAGCAAAGGGACTGATACAGAGAAATTCCTCATTTTCACAGATAATCCGGATATTTTGCTGGAGTTCCTGGTGAATGATATCGCAGAAGATACATCGTTCTTTGTAATCATAATATAACTTGGCCCCTTTGAGCTCTTCACGGACAAGTTGAGGGACAATAGGAAGGGCGATCAGCTGGGAGTGAGAGTGTTCGAGAGAGGCCCCAGCGGCCTGACCAAAGTTCTTGAAGATCATCACATAGCGAAAGCGGGGGTCTCTGGCCAGATCAACCATCCGATCTCGATAAGACCAATAGACCTGGACGAGTCTATCCGGAGGAATATCGGCCAGGGTTTCATTGTGATTAGGAGTCTCAACAATAACCTCATGGGCCCCAATACCATTCATCTTGTCGTAGATGCCCTCCCCCTGTTTCCAGAGATCGCCTTCAATGATCAGAGCTGGATATTTATTGGGTACCACCCTTAAGGTCCAACCAGGGCTGTTAGGTGGGGCCCCCGGAGGGCGACCATAGGCCAAGACCTCAGGTGGGGTCGTATATTCGTGTTCTGGGCACAGAGGGCAAAATCCTCCTTTGGTCTTTTCCTTCTCGACCACAAAATCCGAAGGCCTTTTGCCCCGCTCCTTGGCAATGATCACCCATCGCCCCACGATGGGATCTTTCCGCAATTCAGGCATATTTCCTCCTTTAGACCTGCCAGAAGATTTGCTCGAAGTTTTCGTCAGGCACAGTGAACGAAAGGTGGCCCATCCGAGGGACCCTCTCCCTTACTAGCCCTTTTTCCAGGATCTCTATCCAAAAGATGACATTGTCTCCAACCCTAAAGTTGAGCAGAGCAAAGGGAACCGAAAGTTCCACAATCCGATCAACGGCTAAATCTGCCCCCTCTCTTTGGGCCCCAAGAACTCGATCTTCTATAATAATTCTGTAACTCTCGGCCGGTTTCTCTACCCGAGGTCTGAAGCTCAAAATGGCCTTATGGCGGGCCGAGAGGATAATATTTATTTCGATCCCTGGCGGCCATTGGTTTAGGGATTCCTGAGGATCCAGTCTAAAAAATATCTTTTCTAAATTGAAGCCAAAATAGACAGCTCCAATCAGTCCAGGCCCGAGATACATGGCCGAACCCAGATCAGAGACGCTGTAATATCCAGAGCCACTCCATTCCAGAAAGTGACTCTCCTGACCATCAATAATGGGATTTATGAAACCTAAGGGAACCCTTTGGGGCTCTACATGCCGAGGGCGCCGGATAGGCAGGGATAATTCGGCCGGAGGGTGACTGCCAGCGGCCTCATAGACCCGGCTGAGATGGCTCCGAAAGAGACGATCAAATTCCGAATTATACGGGCTATAGAAGTGTTCTCCGAACCACCAGAACCAATCGCTACCTTCGGCTGCCATCAGGGCCTCATAGGCGGCTTCAAAAGGCTCGGTCTCAAGTTCAGAGGCCTTATCTTTAAGCCAGCGTCGGGTATGCCCCAGAAGGCTCCAGGCCCGGTTTTCTTCCTCTCCACCGATCCAGATATCAAAGTTATGGTTGATCCACGAACCAGTAAAAAGACGGTCAAGACGGCCTTGAGGCGGATTTTTTTTCAAAAAACCCCTAACAGTGGTGGTCTTAAGGTCTTCAGCCTCGCTCAAGGCCTCGTATAGCCCCTTAAGGAAGGCCTCCCCTCCATCGGGATAGTATTCCCAGGGATTTTCCCCATCAAGGATTATGCAGACCAGCCAGGGCCCGGGCCCTTGCCCCAGACATAGCTGGCGTATCTGACGCAAGCTGACCATAAAATCCTCAACACTCTCCCCGGCTGGATTCCGCTGATAGACAAAGCCGATCTTGTCAGAGAGACCGTGGTGTCGAAAGACAAGCCTTACCTTAGCCCCGTCTATCTCTACCTGATATGGCTGGAATAGGGCCGTCGGGCTATGGGTCTCAAGGCTGTGAAAGAGGATCTCTTCATCAGTGGCCGCCCAAAGAAGACCGCATTCTTCCAGGATAGGGATAAGTTCTGGAGAGACAGAGCCTTCTGAAGGCCAAAGCCCCAATGGCCGCTGGCCAAAGAGCTCCTCATGGAGATCAAGGGCCCGGTCTATCTGGGCCTTAGCATCTTCTGGAAAGCGAAACCGAGGGGGCAGAGCCACATGGGGCATGGCCCGCCGGGCACAGTCGCTGTCTATCAGAAGGGGCAGGATAGGGTGAAAAAAAGGACTGGTACTGATCTCAATCTGACCGTTTTCAAGCAGGCGACGATAGCGGGGAATGACCTCCTTTAGGGCGGTGAGCTGAAGATCAAGAAGTCGGTGTTTTTCCTCTTCACTGTAAGTCCTCTCTTTAGCCAAAAGGTGTCGAACTAAAGGATCCCCCCGCAGATGGAAGCCCATCCAGGTAAGGTTAAACCAGACCTGAAGATCCAGAAAATCCTGGACCGAAAAGTTCGAAATAGCGGCCTTGATAGAGCCCGAATCCCCAGAAAGCCCTCTTTTTTCCAGGAGGGCCCGATAACGGGGATAGGGATTGATCATTGTCTCCCAGTGACAACTGAAGAAATTGGCCAAAATGAACTCTTTATCTCGATCAGTGAGTTCGGCGGCCGCTTTTCGGGAAAGGCTCAAGAATTCGTCTTCTCCTCCCCCCTCATAAAAGGTGAGCTGTTTAAGGAGAGAGGGAACAAGATTAAAGACGGCCTTTACCCTAGGGAAACCTTCCAGGGCGGCCGGCATATCGGTATAGGCTTTAGTGGCGTGGAGTCTTACCCATGGAAGACTTAAAGTTCCTCGATGCCAGTCAAGATAAAGGGGCTGGTGCATATGCCAGACAAAAGCCACATAGAGGGGCTCATCCCCCATCTTCCTAGCCCCCTTTGAGCTTTTCTAGACGCTCCTGATTCCTCTTGCATTCAATACACAAAGAAGCCTCAGGCCGGGCCTCCAGACGTTTGAGACTTATCTCCTCCCCGCATTCCTCACAGATACCATAAGTTCCCTCATCAATCCTCTCTAGAGCGGCCATAATCTTCCGGATGAACTTTCTCTCCCGATCCCGGATACGAAGCTCAAAACCGCGGTCAGATTCAAGTACTGCCCGATCTGTAGGATCCGGACAGTTAACCCCACTTTCTGTAAGATCAGTGAGGGTTTTTTCGGCTTCAGACAAAAGAGTCTTCAGTTTTTCCTGCAGAAGATTCCGAAAGTACTCTAACTTCTCCTGATCCATAAAAGGCCCACCTCCATTATTTTTCCAGGATTATCGTGCCGCTGCGGCCGCCGCTTTTACGGACCAAGCGCGTATTTTCTATCCGGATGGAGTGGCTGATGGCCTTACACATATCGTATATAGTCAAGGCGGCCACCGAGCAGGCACAAAGAGCCTCCATCTCCACCCCGGTGGGAGCCTTGGTCCGGACAATGGCCTCTATCTCTACCGCATATTCGGATTCATCCATGTTAAAGCTTATATCCGCATGGGTGATGGGGAGTGGATGGCAGAGAGGGATGAGTTCATCGACCCTTTTGGCGGCCATGATCCCGGCAATCTTGGCCACCGTGAAGAGATCACCCTTCTTGATCTGGCCTTGCCGAGCAGCATAAAAGGCCTCCTTTCCTAAAACCACCCTAGCCCGAGCCACCGCCTCTCGGAGGCTTTCCCCCTTTTCAGAGACATCGACCATCTGGGCCCGGCCAGAAGAATCAATGTGGGTCAGGCGTCTCATCCCTTGGCCTCACGACGAAAGATTTTCTGGAAAAAACCCTCCTTCTTCTCCCCTTCCAGGGCCTCAAATTCCCGAAGGAGTTCTTCCTGACGACGGGTAAGTTTCCGAGGAATCTCCACATCGATCTGGACGATGAGATCCCCCCGACCACCACCTTTAAGCCTGGGCATCCCCTGACCTTTAAGAAGCAAGGTCTCTCCAGGCTGGATGCCCCGAGGGATGGAGAGGCGTTCCTCACCCCAAAGGGTCTTCAGAGTAATCTCGTCACCAAGGGCGGCCTTGACAAAACTTATAGGTATCCGACAGAAGAGATCATCTCCCCGACGCTCAAAGAGCTCATGAGGCCTGACGTGGATGACTACATATAAATCCCCCGGAGGGCCACCATTGAGACCAGCCTCACCCTCGCCCTTAATGCGGAGGCGATTTCCAGTATCAACCCCAGGAGGAATCTCTACTAGAAGCCGACGACGGCGCTTAAGACGGCCCTGCCCTCCACAGTCCGGGCAGGGATCGGCATTAATGGTGCCTGCCCCCCGGC
The DNA here is from genome assembly GCF_054026695.1 of Thermosulfuriphilus sp. NCBI lineage: Bacteria > Pseudomonadati > Thermodesulfobacteriota > Thermodesulfobacteria > Thermodesulfobacteriales > Thermodesulfobacteriaceae > Thermosulfuriphilus > Thermosulfuriphilus sp. The sequence continues at coordinate 13,944 of NZ_JBPMLP010000019.1, read as the reverse complement.
AGTGAGGACAGGTGGAGCTTATCCGGAAAAAGCCCTCAGAGTGGACCACCTGGCCCCGGCCCTGACAGACCGGACAATAAGACCGTTGCCCTCCAGGCCGCACTCCGCTTCCCTGGCAGGTAAGACAGATCTCAAACCTGCTAAATTCAATTTCTACCTCCTTTCCGGTAGCCGCATCCTCAAGGTCAATGGTCAGATCATAGCGAAGATCAGCCCCGCGTCTGGGCCTGGAGCGGCCCCGATGGCTAAAGCCCGGCGAGAAGCCAAAGAACTCCTCAAACAGGTCGGAAAAGGTGGAAAAGATGTCTTGGAAATCTTCAAATCCAGTCTTATAACCCTGCCCCGAAAGACCCTGGTGACCAAAACGGTCATAGACCGCCCGCTTCTCCGGGTCAGAAAGGACTTCGTAGGCCTCGGAGGCCTCCTTAAAACGCTCCTCGGCCTCCTTATCTCCGGGATTTCTGTCAGGATGATATTTGAGGGCCAAGCGCCGATAGGCCTTTTTGATCTCCTCAGCCGAGGCGTCTCTGGAGACCCCTAGGATTTCATAATAATCTTTGTTGGTCATAGACTATGAATCGACCGCTTCAAGGATTCTCTTTGGGACCCAGAGCCGCATAAATACGGCTCTCTTCCAGCTGTTTCTCCAGATCTTTGATATTCTCTGGAGATACGGCCCCAGAGGCGATTTCCCTCAAAGCCGTAACGATCTCCTTATTCTCACAAACCACCAAGGGCTGGGCCCCTTTGCGAAGTTGTTTAACCCGCTGGACGGCCAAATGTACCAGCCGAAAGCGACTGGGGACCTTCCTTAAGCAATCTTCCACCGTAACCCGGGCCATATCTCTACCTCCTGCGGTAAGGGGCTATTCTGGAAATCAGAGAGAACATTATAGTGAGAAATTAACCCAAGGCAAGTTCAAGCAAGGGCTTTTATCAACAGGAACCCAGACAAGTTGAAGCCAGTAAGATCCCTAAGGCTTATTTTAGGCCTGATCCACCCCAGGAAACTTGTAAATAAAAAAGCTCCGGGTACTCCGGAGCCTAAATAAAGGCGAAAGCTTAAAAAGGCCTTAGGCCTGCCGGGAGACCCCGTTGGCGCTTACCGCCTGAAGGCAAACCTCCCGTCTTCCTTTATGAACCACGATCCGATCCCCGGGTCGGATCGTTCCCCCTTTGATAACCCGAGCGAAGACTCCCTCTCTAGGCATAACGCAATCGCCTATTTGGCGATAGATATTACAACGAGAATGACAGCTTTTACCTATTTGAGTGATCTCAATCTCAACCTCTTCCCCTATAGAAAGCCTCGTTCCCAAAGGAAGGGAGACCAGATCTATACCCTCAGTGGTGATGTTCTCCGCAAATGACCCGGGGGAGACATTGAGACCAAATTCTTGCATCTTCCGCAGGCTCTCCATGGCCAGAAGGCTTACCTGCCGATGCCATTCCGAAGAGGCATGGGCATCACCCTCGATACCATAACCCTCCTTGACCACGGCCATATCTACCGGGGTTTTACATCTGCCCTTCTTATCACAAACATTTACTGAGACAACCTTTCCTTCCATAGGCTCCTCTCCCAACAAGGATTTTTCATTTTTTAACACAAAAGCTTAAGTTCATAAAGATTATCTTGGCAAAGTTCTTGTTTTTAAGAAGATCTTCACTTTAATGACCAAAGATCCCATAATTTTTACATGGGAGTCTGTCAGGGGTGTGGCCGACAGGGACCAGCTATCTCCAACTTAATCGGGTTCTGTGTCTCTTGCATCAGGAATCATTGGTCAGAGATAGGTCCCAGGATAATGGCCGTCCACCGTAAAACCCGGGAGGCCTTTGGGCTTCCGACTGAGGCCCCCAAGACCCCGCAGGGAATCCCTTGTAATCTCTGTTTTCATCGCTGTCGGCTAGGAGAAGGAGAACAGGGCTACTGCGGAGTCTGGAAGGTCCAGCAGGGGCGCCTCAGAGGTGGCGGGCCCGATGGAGCCCTGGTCTCCTGGTATCTTGATCCCCTGCCGACAAACTGTGTAGCCGACTGGGTCTGCCCTGGAGGTACGGGGGCCGGATATCCTCAGTTTGCCCACCGGCCTGGACCAGAGAAGGGCTATAGCAACCTGGCGGTCTTCTATGAGGCCTGCAATTTCAATTGCCTTTACTGCCAGAATTGGCACTTCAAAAAGAGGAGCTTCCACTCTAGCCAGGTGCCAGTCTCGGACCTGACTAAGGAACTGGCCCCGCATGTTGCTTGTATCTGCTTCTTTGGGGGCGATCCCGGCCCTCAGGCCCCCCATGCCTTGGCGGCCGCCCAAAGGGCCAGAGGCACCAGGAGGATCCTTAGGATCTGCTGGGAGACCAATGGTGGGGAATCCCGACAGATCATCAAGGAGATGATGCGCCAGAGCCTGAGGAGTGGAGGTTGCCTGAAGATAGATCTTAAGGCCGCCAGTGAAAGTGTACATCTGGCCCTCTGTGGTGTCTCCAACCGAAGTACCTTTGAGAACCTGATCTACCTAGCCTCTCTTAGCCGAAGCAGACCTGAGCCTCCAGCCTTGGTTGTCTCTACCCTGCTTGTCCCTGGATATGTAGACGCCGAAGAGATCCTCCGTCTTAGCCGCTTCTTAGCTGAACTTGATCCTGAGATTCCTTGGAGTCTCCTGGCCTTCTATCCGGCCTTTGTCCTCACAGACCTCCCCACTACCTCCCGCTACCATGCCCAGGAGGCCCTAAGTATTGCCCGGGCTGAAGGGCTCAAAAGGGTTCGGCTGGGCAACGTCCACCTCCTCTCTGATGTCCATTACTAAGGGCTATCGATGAGCCGCTTTAGGCGATTCCTGATCCTTAAGCCCAGGGGCAGATAGTCAAAAGAGCCCTTCTTTTGGATGAGGACCTGATGAGTTTCCCCCAACCCTTGGGGAAAGATGAGCAGCTTTAGACGATTCATCTCCTCTGGTCCCTGGGATGGCAGTCGGGACAAGATCTCTTCAAGGCCTACAGAGACCAGATAGGTCCCCTGGGGAACGAAACCAAGGGCCTCAAGTCCAAGCTCCTTTCCCCAGGAAACCAAGGCGCTAAAATTAACATGGGCAGTAATGTCCTGCTCTCCAACCAGGCTGTAGGGATCAGCGCTCACCCGGTGGGAACGATAACAGATCAGAGTCCCCCGGATACGTTGAGGGGCATAGTAAAGGGTGGCAGGATAACCATAATCAATGGTTAACACCAAGCCCTTACTGAGCAAGGAGGCTATCTCTCTGAGGAGAATCCTTGCTGAAAGGTTGACCTCGGTCCGATAGCCTTCTGGCCAGGAGGCAAAATAACCCGAGACGAGATCCCAGATCTCGTCTCGAGACAAAGGACCGAGGGATTCCTGAAACCCTTTCGTCTCATCAAACTGAACGTATATCTCCTTGAGTTCAGCGCCCCTTTTCTCCACCAGATGGACGGGAAGGGCGTCAAAGACCTCATTAGTTAAAACAAGACCTTCAAGACCGGCTGCCTCCCGGAGACTTCCAAGCCAGACCACCTGGGGAAAGTTTTTGAGACGTCGTTGTTGGACGGAGCGGGGAATGGACCGGGGCTCTACAATGAAATAGGTCAGACGACTTAAAAGTTTCTCTTTCAGCCCGGAGAGAAAATCAAGGGCCAGATAGCCTTCACCAGCCCCAAGCTCTATGACCGAAAAGCGAGCCGGCTCCCCCAAGGCCCTATAGAGGCCTTCGGCCTCAATGGCCAAGGCCGTCCCAAAAGCCGGATGAACATGTGGACTGGTATAATAGTCCCCAGCCCGACCGATGCGCCCGCTCCGACTATAGTAGCCCTCTTCAGGGTGATAGAGGGCAAGCTCCATAAAGCGAGCAAAGGTGACTGGCCCCTCCCTAAAAATCTCCTCGGCGATCTTTTTCAAGGCTTGTTACTGGCTGACGATTCGAACGATATCAATGGCCGAGAGGATCCCCACCGGAACCAAGCGCCCCATGTGCGAGGAGAAGACGATGATCCGGTGGACCCCATTGCCGACCATCTTGGCTGCCGCCTCTTTAAGGGAGGCATCGCCCTTTACATAATAAGGTTTGGGGCACATGATGTCTTCGGCGTTAAGGCTAAAGATCTCCTCCCGCCTCTTGGCCAAAGTCTCGATGATGTCTGAATGACTGACCACCCCCATGAATTCTCCATCTTTGGCCGTAACGATCACCGCATGGACCTTGTTCTCCAGGAGCTGATCCAGGATCTCCTCAAAGGTGGCCTCAAGCCCCACAGTAACCACCCCTCGACTCATAACCTCCGAGACTTTGATCTTAGTAAGATCCATCTTATTCCCCCCTTAAAATGATTTGGAATCGAATTTAATTTCAGGATTAATCATAGAATATGAAGCCGTTTAATTACAAATCTTTTGTTTTTTTAATCAGTCTAGATCCTTAAGGGAAAATCGTTGTTAAGGACGATCAACCAAATCTAATCCGAGGACTTCTTCAAGATTATAAGACCTCCAGAGGCAAAAATAAGAGGCACTGCGGAGAGGATCAGAGGGGGAAAGACCTTGCCAGAGATGGCCACCGTAGTGGCTACCCCCCAGAGTATCCAGGCCAAAATACCCAAAAAAAGGCCCAGAGATATCCCGGTGGCGATGACATGTTTGCCCCTTTGGGTCAGGAAAGCAGCCCCTCCCAAGATAAAAAGACTCGGGGCCAACAAAGGATAAAGAATACGACTGGAGAGTTCAGTAAGAAGAGAGGCCGTCTTCAAGCCGGCCCGAGAGAAAAGCTCTATCTGGCCCCAGAGGGCAAAGAGGTCTTTTTCCTGAGGGGGACGTTTGAGGGAGACAAAGTCTTCAGGGGTGGCCTTAAGGGAGAGGACAAGTTTACTAAAAAGCTCTCTTTTATAGACTCCCCCCTCTAGGCGTCGCTTTTCTCCGTTTCGGAGGAGCCAGTATTTATCCTCCCAGGTGGCCACCTTGGCCCGAATGATGCCCTTGGGCAGGGGATAATCTCTGATCTCTATGAAGTAGAAATCCTTAAGTCTTCGGGCCTGAGGATCCGTAATCTGACCCAGGTAAAAGCCATCTTCCCCTTTAAAATAAAGCCTCTCGCCGATAAGGACCCCTTTGGGGCGTTCTTTCTTGAGCTCAATCTGCCAGAGAGCCTCGGCCTTGGCGGTGGCCCAGGGAACAAAGGCCTCGCTGGCCGGAATAGAGGCCAAGGCCAGGGCCAAGGTGGTTAAGACAAGGGGGGCTAAGATCTCCCAGGGGGAAAAACCGCAGGCCTTCATGGCCAAGAGTTCAAGGCCCCTGGCGAGCAAGGCCAGGGTGATCAGGGCAGAGAGGAAAAGAATAAGGGGCAAAAGTTCCTCGATTACAGCCGGAGCCCGGTAAAGATAGTACCTCCAAGCCAGAATGAGCCCCTTATCCGTGGCCATGAATTCGTCAAGCTTTTCAAAGAAATCCACCAACAAATAGAGGCCCACAAGGGCCGGAGCAATCACTCCAAGGACCCGCAGATACTCCTTAAGGATATAACGGCTAAGAATTCTCATGTTTTTTCCTACGGGCAAAGGATCTCAAGGGGACCCTTAGGCGAAGGTGCCTTCCGGCGGCCCAGACAAGACCGGCCCCCAAGAGGCCAAAGACCAGATTAGGAAGCCAGAGGGCAAGGGCTACCGGGAGTTTTCCAGTCTCGGCCAAGCCTGTAGCTCCGGCAAGGGCCCCATAATAGAGAAGAAATAAGACCACCGCCAAACTAACCCCAGCCGAACGTCCAGAGCCCCTTATCTGGGCGGCAAGAGCTGCCCCTAGAAAGCCAAAGATCAGAGAAGCAAAGGGGAAGGCTAACCTTTTGTGGTACTCACTCTCTAGCTTTAGCCTCTTTTTACTCCCCAAGGGATATCTCTTGGCCTCTGTCCTTAGCTCGGAGAGCCCCATCTCCCCTCGTCTCTTAGGGCGGCTGGAGACCGCAGCCCAAGAAAGCTTCATGGTCATGGTCTGGAAACGGATGACTTCTCCCTTACGGCCGTCCCGATAGAGTCGATGGATAACCCCATCTTTAAGATCAAGGGCTGGAAGATCAGGATCTATCCGACCGCTTCGGGCAAAGATAAGGCTTTCGAGATCCTTGCGGCGGCCATCATAAATAAAGACCTCCTTTAGCCGAAGCCCCCTTCCTCGCGTCTTTCCGGCGTAGATTGTCAGACCGTGGATCTCAGAGGCAAATGTCTTCTCAGGGAGCCCCCGGGCGATCTTTTGAGCCAGAAGACGGTTCATGAACTGTCTGAAGTTGGCCTTACTCTGGGGAAGAACGTAGATGGTAACTATCATGGTCAGGGAAAAAACCACTAAAGAAAAGCCAGCCACCGGCCGGAGAAGCTCGTAGAAACTTACCCCTAGAGCCTCAAGGGCCAGGAGCTCATTGTCCTGCGAGAGCCTTAGAAAGGCCACCAAGCTGGCCACCAAAGCCGACATAGGAAGACAAAAAACCAAAAAATAAGGATAAAGCGAAAAGGCGATTTCCAAAAAATCCCCCGGCCCAGCCCTTTCTCGCAACAGGAGGCCGGCCAGGGGAATGAGGCGGATAGTGAGCAAAATAAAGGTGAGGGAGAATAGCGAGAGGAGAAAAGGGGCCCAAAGTTCCCGAAAAATATAGCGAAAAAGGATCTTCCCCATGATGTCCCGAATGCTACAGGGCCTCTTATACCTTGACAAGCGGAGAAAGGTGGTAGAGTAGTCGTCAATGATGATTCGTTTACGCCTAGAAGAGCGGGAAGAAAAGACCCTCTCGGCCTTTGCTGCTTTGTCTTCAAAGAGCAAGGGGCGGCAGTATCCGGAGGAAGAATGTCCCTTAAGGACGGCCTTTCAGCGGGACCGGGATCGAATCATCCACTCCAAGGCCTTCCGGCGCCTCAAACACAAGACCCAGGTCTTTCTATCACCAACGGGCGATCACTACCGAACCCGTCTCACCCATACCCTGGAGGTGGCCCAGATATCCCGAACCATCGCCCGGGCCCTCCGATTGAACGAGGACCTCACCGAGGCCATTGCCTTGGGCCATGACCTGGGGCACACCCCCTTCGGGCACGCCGGGGAAAAGGTCCTAAATGACCTTTATCCGGGAGGCTTCAGACACTACGAACAATCTCTAAGGGTGGTCGAGTTCCTGGAGAAAAACGGCCAAGGCCTCAACCTGACCTGGGAAGTCAGAGACGGAATCCTCAAACACTCAAAAGGCCGAAGCCACATCCTTCCTCCCAGAGACGATGATCTTCCAGCGACCCTTGAAGGGCAGGTAGTCCGGGTAGCCGACATCATCGCCTACATAAATCATGACCTAGACGACGCCCTGAGGGCAGGGGTCATCTCCATGGAAGATATCCCCCGTCGCTGTCTTAAGACCTTGGGGGAGAGACACTCCCAGCGGATTGGAACCATGGTCAGAAGCCTGATCGAAAAGACGCTGGAGGCCGAAGACGGCCGACTCTACCTTGAGCCCGAAGTCCTGGAGGCCATGGAGGAGCTGAGAGATTTTCTCTTTGAAAACGTCTATGATTCTCCCACCGTCCATGCAGAATTCATTAAGGCCAAAAAGGTCCTTAAAGAACTTTATCAGTATTTTCTCACCCAGGAAAACATCTGGGAAAAGGAAAGCACCCTTTATGGCCCGGAGACTTCCCGCCACCGGATTGCCTGCGATTTCATCTCCGGGATGACCGATCGCTACGCCCTAAATCTCTACGAGAGACTCTTCATCCCCCGCCCCTGGGTGGTCTACTGACTAGAGACCACCTCTGCCCAGCGGGTCCGCATAAATTCGGCCACTCGATCAAGAGACTCTTTAAGAGGACGATAGCGGGTCGGGCGCCTTTTGGCCTTGCGATTGATATAACGGATAGGATGAAATTGACGAGCCACCCATTCCATGGGGAAGGTCCCCAGAATGGCCACTACGGCCTGAAGATAAAAATGTCTTAAGACAAAAAGGATAGAGGCCAAATAGGCTCCATAGACAAAAAAACTGCAAGAATAGGAAAAGGCCCGGGAAACGTGGGGCCAGAGAAAAAAGACCCCGTACTGTTTGAGGGTGGCCAAATCCTCAGGTGAGAGGTCCTTTTGCAACCGGGGCTCAAAGGGCCGGAGCTGTTCCTCTGCCCGCCTCTGGAGAAAGATCAGCCAGGAAACAGTAGAGATAATGGCCCCAGCATAGGCATAAAAACCCCGACTTGGGTGAAGCACCCAGATGGTTAAAACCACAGCATAAATCAGTCTGACAATGGCCCCCATACCTTCTCCTTGAAGACTTTAGGCTAGCCTAGCTTAAAGGTAAGGGAGCCTTCTGACAAGAAAGGATCAAGGGTTTCCTTCCAGGAGTCGCTCTAAAACACTTTTGAGCTCCGAAAGTTTAAAAGGTTTGGGGAGAACCCCGGAGAAGCCATACTTTTGATAATTAGCCATCACGTCGTCGTTGGAATAGCCACTGGAGACAATGACCCGGGCCGATGGATCAAAGCTCAGGAGTTCCTTGACAGCCTCCCGTCCCCCCATCCCCCCGGGGATGGTCAGGTCCATGATTACCAGATCAAAAGGCTCTCCGGTCTCAAGGGCCTCTCTGTAGAGAGAAAGGGCCTTGTGGCCCTCGGGGGCCACCACGACCTCATAGCCAAGATCGGTGAGCATCTGCGAGGCCACCTGACGAACGTCCTGATCATCGTCCATAAGGAGGATGCGGGCCTTCTTAAAGCCTTTTCCCAAAGATCCGGGGCCGAAGTCGTCTGGCGTCGAAGATATATCTTCGGCCCTTTCAGAGAGCGCTGGCAGATAGACAGTAAAGACCGAACCGTGTCCTAGGGTTGACTCTACGGTGATGGTTCCCCCGTGTCTTTTGACGATTGAATAGGCCGAGGCCAACCCCAGACCGCTTCCCTTTTGTTTGGTTGAGAAGTAAGGATCAAAAATCCGATCTATGATGTTCTCCGGAATCCCCACCCCCTCGTCCTCAAAGGTCAATTTGATGTAAGGGCCGGCAGTGAGGCCTTCTTCGCCATCAGAGATATAGTTTTCGGCCCGGATGCGGAGGCGCCCCCCGTGGGGCATGGCCTGATCGGCGTTGATGACGATGTTCTGAATAACCTGGTGGATTTGGCCTGGATCCACCTCTGCCGGGAAAAGATCTGGAGCCAGATCAAACTCTGGAGAGACATTTGAGCCCCTTAAAGTAAAGACCACCGTCTCTCGGAGAAGCTCATCAATGGAGACCGCCTTTTTAAGAGGAAGGCCTCCCTGGGAGAAGGTCTGGAGTTGAGTAGTCAACCCCTTGGCCTGATCCAGGGCCTTAAGAGCCCCCTTCAGATAGTCCTGAGCCGGGGAGCCCTCGGGGATTTTCAAGGCGGCCAAGGAAAGGTTACCAGCCAGGGCCGTAAGGATGTTGTTGAAGTCATGGGCAATGCCGCCGGACAATATCCCCAGGGCCTCAAGCCTTTCGGCCCGGGCCAGCTCCTCTTCGATCCGCTTTTTCTCGGTAATGTCCCGAAAGACCAAGACCATCCCCGCCCTTCTGGTCTGGTCCTTAAGGGCCGCGGCCCTTAAAGTAAGGAGTTTTTCGGTCGGCTCATCAAGGACAACAGGCATCACCTCCACCTCAAAGGTGTCTCTTTTCCCCTTCAAGACCTCAAAGAGACCGGCGACGACAGCATCATCGGCTTCATCAAGACGTAAGATTCGCCCAAAACTCTGACCCAAGACCTTCTCATCGGCTTCAAGGATCTTCTGAGCAGCCGGATTGATGAAGACGATCTTCCCTTCTCCATCGGTGGAGATGACTCCATCGGCAATCCCCTCGAGGATGGTGGCCAGACGTTCCTTTTCTGTCAGCAGCTCATCCTGGGCCTTTTTCAGCTCGGAGATATCCTTACAGTATTCGATAACCCCGATAATCCTTCCAGCCTCATCTTTGAGGGGATAACTGGAGAGATCAATCCAGCCCCGAGGATTATCATAGGAGGGGTAGGGGACGATCTTTCGATGGGTCTGCCCTGTCTTCATGGCCTCAAGGGAAGGACAATCCGGACAGGGCTCCTTTCTACGCTGATATATCTCATAACACTTCTTACCCACGATCTCCTCGGCCCGTCCGTACCAGCGTTCCATGGCTGCATTGACCCCAAGAATATTGAGCTCCCGGTCAAGGACACTTAGGCCATCATTTATGGCGTCAAAGACGTTCTGAAGAAACTTATGGCTGTGATGAAGGGCATCGCTCAAGGAGACCTGTTCAGTGACATCATTTATAAGCCAAGCCAGATAATCTCTTTTGCCTATTTTAAAAGGCCGAAGGCTAAGCTCTATCCAGAGCTCCATATCGTGAGGGGCAATTTTAAGCCTTAAGAACTGCCCGTCTGAATGGATAAGCCGTCTATAGTCCTCCCTTTTAAGCCCCAAGAGCTCGAAGAGATCAACCCCCGGCTCCCCCTTAAGCCCTAGGAGATGGGCCCCCAGGGAATTGACCCGAATCAAACGCCCCTGGCCATCGGTAATCAGGACCCCTAGGTGGATGGAATCGATTAGGGCCTTCCAGATGGTGGACTCGAGGAGACGATCAAAAGGATCCGGGCAGAGAAAGGCCATCGCCTGTGCCTCCCGGGGGAAGAGACGGCCCTGGAGCTCCACCTTGACCAAAGAGCCATCTCGACACCTGAGGACCACCCTCCTCCGAAAACGCTCCCGAGACCTAGAGAAAACTTCTGCCAGATGAGGGCAGAGATCGACAATCTTTGTCGCCTTAAGGCGCTGCGGATCCTCGTATCTCAAGAGAGTGACCGCCGCCGAGTTGACTTCCAGGATCCGTCCCTTATCGTCCCAACAAATGGCCGCCAAAGGCAAACAGTCAAGAATTTGACGGCACTGTAGGCTTAAAGAAATAGATCCCTGATCCCCCTGGAAGGATGACAACATTCAGGCCTACTCAGGCAAGTCATCAAGTATCTAAATTCCAAAAAATTCTTGAAAAAGAAATGTTTAATATTTTGCTAAATTCTCAAACACCGCATTTTCCTTTGTTTTTACTGAAAAAGAAATGCAAAGAAAGAGCCAAAAAGAAATAGAAATCCCGGATCCATGGCTGAGGGCGGCGGAGGAAATCCTGGCCGGATCTTTAAGGCGAATCTTGGTCCTAGGGGCTACCGATGTTGGCAAGAGTACCTTCGTGCTCTTTCTGGTACGCTACCTGAGTAGCCGGGGTAAGAAGGTAGCCATAGTAGATGCCGATATCGGACAGAAGGATCTCGGCCCCCCAGCCACGGTAAGCCTGGGGATAACTCACAGGCCAGTGACCAGGCTTCGTACGCTTCGGCCCCTCAAGCTTTACTTTGTGGGCTCCGTAACCCCTCGAGGTCATCTACTTCCTCTGGTGATCGGCTCCCAGATCCTCCTTAAGGCCGCTCGGTCAGACTTTGCCATTATCAATACTACCGGCCTGATAAAAGGCCCGGGACGAAGGCTCAAGGCCTTCAAAATTGAACTACTGAGGCCCCAGGTTATAGTTGCCCTGGAAAGGGGGGAGGAGCTTTCGGCCATCCTCAAGACCTATCCTTGGGTAAAGGCCATCCGTCTTAAGCCGGCTCCATCGGCCAGGACCAAAAGCCCCGAGACCAGAAGGCACCTGAGAGAAATAGCCTTTAGAGACTATTTCTCCAAGGCCAAAGTCCTTGAGATACCGTTTGAACAGGTGGCCATATGGGGAAGCCTCCTTTTAAGTGGACGCCCTCAAGAGATTCCCCAGACCATCTGGGCCGAAGAAACTAGTGAAGGACTCCTTGTAGTCTCTCAAGAAAGACCCGAGGGGCGACTCAAGTGCATCCATCCCCGGGTCTTTACCAATCTCCTCTGCGGGGTCGTTGACTATCGGGGCCATTGCCTGGGGTTGGCTATCCTGGAACGGATAGACTTTGCCAACCGAAAGCTGCTTATCCTTACCCCTGTGGCCCAAGAACGAATCCGCCTCATTAGCCCCGGAAGCCTCTATCTTCGCCCAGACGGCCGGGAACTCGGCCGAGGCCACCTACCCTTTTAACCCTGGCTCCAAAGCAGTCTTGAGGATACATTTGATATGATAAATAAACGCTGGCCCTGAGGCCGGAGCCTGTTTTTTTCAACTATGAGACATCCAGCCGGACCTCCATACCTCGTTTTTGCTAATAAAAAAGGAGAGATCTTTGAGTTCCCCGGGCTACTGGCCCTGGGGCGATCGGGCTATGATCTTCTCCTCCCCCAAAAAGAGGACTTCATCCCTCTCCCTTATGGAAGCGAGCTCTTTGTCCTTCCTGACCGCCATCCGATAGGCCTTGACCCTGAAAGTGGCGAACCAGTAGCCCTCACCGAAAATCCCTATTCTGCCTCAGAGCCGGCCTTGGCAGTGGCCGCCTTTGTGGCCCCGGCTCACACCCACACCCACCTGGCCGCCTGGGAAAAGGCCCTGGAAGACCTTCCCCCTTTACCCCTTTTTGCTTACAGCGCCGTAGGCTGGAGGGATGGGGATTTTTGGGTGACGGCCTTCCGCTCTGATCCGGACCCTCGGCAGGATCTAGACCATTTTGACCCCGAGGAGGTCACCCAAAGAACCCAAAAACGCCTTCGGGCCTTCGCCCATAACCGGCTCATCCAACACCTGGGACAACGTTGTTGCCTTACCTATGGTTGCCCTGCGGCCAGAAACTACTTCCTGGATCGCTACGAAGCCCCCTTGCCCACCTCACGCCATTGCAATGCCCGTTGTCTAGGCTGCCTCTCCCTCCAGCCACCAGAAGGGCCGCCTGCAACCCAAGAAAGAATCGACTTTTTACCAAGCCCCGAGGAAATAGCCGAGGTGGCCGGCGGGCACCTGCTCCGGGCCCAACCCGGTATCGTCTCCTTCGGCCAAGGTTGTGAGGGAGAACCCCTCCTTGAGGCCAAGCTCCTAGAGAAAACCATCAGGCTAATCCGGCAGAGAACCACCCGGGGAACCATAAATCTCAACACCAACGCCAGCCTCCCAGAAGCCGTAGCCCGTCTAGCCCTGGCCGGGCTTGATTCCATGAGAGTCTCCCTGCCTTCGGCCCGAAGCCGTTATTGGCAGGCCTATGTCCGCCCCAGGAATTTTGGCCTTGAGGACATCCGGGCCTCCATCCGGGAGATGAAGAAAAAAGGACGCTTCGTAAGCCTAAATTATTTTATTTTTCCAGGGATTTCGGACGAGGAAGAAGAGCTTGAGGCCCTTAGCGAGATAGTCTCTTTAGGAGTTGATTTTATCCAGTTACGCAACCTGAATATCGATCCAGACTGGTATCTTGAGGGGCTAGGCTATTCACATCGAGGGAAAGCCTTAGGGATAAAGGAAATGATAGCCATCTTGAAGAAGAGGTTCCCTGAGCTCAAGTTTGGCTATTTCAATCCCTATCTAGGTTAATCTCCGCCCTCAACCAAAGACAGAGAATAGTTTTTGGCCTTTGCACCTTTGAGGCCTTGACAAAGCTCGGCCCATCTTGCATAGTTCAGAACGTCGCCGGGGTAGCTCAGTCGGTAGAGCAGCGGACTGAAAATCCGCGTGTCGGTGGTTCGATTCCGCCCCCCGGCACATCCTTCCGGCTTTAGCCTACCAATCTTTGCTTTTCTGTAATAGTCTGTTGGCAAAAGTTCTATAGATAAGAGCAGGAATCAAAGAAGCGAATCCCAAAAACAAAAAAGTTAGCGAAAACAAAATAACTACAAATTCATCATTAAAATCAATTCTAATAGGTAGAGACCACAAAAACACAAGAATTGCCATCAAAAACAAAAAAGTTACCTTCATTTCTTTTACAAAGAAACGAATCATTCGATGAGGACAAGCTACCCCCAAAAGGAACAAACACACAATAATTGCAAAAATCAAACAATAAGCATCACGATTACGAAAAAACCGGAAAAAAATAATAAAAGAC
>NZ_JBPMLP010000018.1:0-26292 GCF_054026695.1 Thermosulfuriphilus sp. | reverse complement strand
TCACCATGAAGAGTCTCTACGAGGGGAAATACTGCGGTGCCTGTCACAATGGAGAGATGGCCTTTGCGGCCAACACCAAATGTACCACCTGCCACATAGGCGTCAGAGGCTACAACCGCCTCATGGGTAAAGAAAAGGCAGAAGGTCACGCGGGGGGGCATCACTAAACAAAAACTATTATCTTGACAACCTTTCCGCAGGGGCTATTTTAGGCCTTAGTGAAGGCTAGATTTCTTATCTTCCTTGCAATTTTTATCGTCCTTTTTCAAGGCTGGCGTCCAGGCCAGGTACTCTGTCTGGAGCCAAGTGGCCAAATCAATCTAGAGATAGATTTTAATAAGTGTTGTCCTCCTGCTCCTAGCCATCTGAGCCTGGAAGGTCATGATCTCTGTTTGGATCTTCCAGCCTTTACAGAAACCAAAGAGGCCCCCTTTAGCTCTTGGGGGCCTGATCAGGTCCTTTCCTTCAACAAGGTAGAAGATTACCTCTCCGAGGTCATCATCCCCCAGGAAATCCACCCTTCTTCATATCCAGAAATATTCTCTCCAGAAGATCAACTCCAACAACTTAAGACCGTCTTTCTCCTGCTTTAAATCTTAAAAACTAATTAAATCTCGAACTTAGAATCAATCAAAAACTAATAAGGAGTCTTCCTATGAGAAGGGCAAAATATGTCTCGGTATTGCCTTTTCTAACATTGGTGTTACTTTTTCTAACAATAGTTTTTATCTCCTCGACAAAGGGAGCCGGAGAAGAAGCTAAACCAGTTCCAGAGATCTCTCCCCAGGGTCTCCTCACCCTTAAAAAGGCCCTTGGTTTGGCCCTACTATACAATCCGGCGCTTTCTGACTTTGCTTGGGAAGTCCGCGCTCAGGAGGCCCGGGCCATCCAGGCGAAACTTCTTCCTAACCCCGAACTCGACATCGCCATCGATAACTTCGCCGGCAGTGGCGACTACTCTGGCTTCAGATCCTCAGAGACCACCATCCAGCTCAGCCAGCTGATTGAACTAGCCGGGAAACGGCTTAAACGTTATCGCCTAGCCCTGATGGACAAAAAAGTGGCCAGTCTTGACTATGAGATAAAGCGGCTTGATATCCTCACCCGAACGGCAAAGGCCTTCATCGAAACCTTGGCCGCCCAAGAACGGGTCAAACAGTTGCAAAAGTTGGTCCTCCTCTCCGAACACGTAAAGCTGGTCATCTCCGACCGAGTCAAGGCAGGAAAGGCCCCTCCAATTGAGGAAACAAGGGCGGAAATCATGCTGGCCGACAGCCGGGTAAAGCTGGAGAAGGCCAAACGCGATCTAGAAATCGCCCGGCGGAACCTAGCGGCCATGTGGGGAAGTCAGAAGGCCACCTTTGAGAAGGTCTTAGGAACCTTGGATCTTATTGATCCTCCGCCTCCCCTGGAGGAGCTCAGTCGTCGCCTGGAAGAGACCCCAGATCTCAAAAGATGGCTTGCGGAGATCAAACGCCGGCAGGCGGCCCTTGACCTAGAGCTCGCCAGACGCATCCCCAATATTACCCTCAGTGGTGGACTAAGATATCTCAACGAGGTTGATGAATCGGCCTTGGTGATCGGGATCACCATCCCACTCCCCATCTTTGACCGCAACCAAGGAGGGGTGCTCGAGGCCCGAAGGAGGCTCTCTCAGGCCACTGTCCGCAAACAGACAGTAGAGACAGACATCTCTGCCGCTCTGGAGAGGGCCTATCGGCAGACCCTTTCGGCCTATGAGGAGAGCGTCACCCTTCGAGACGAGATCATCCCCGGAGCCAGACGGGCCTTTGAAGTCACCCTGGAAGGCTATCGCCAGGGTAAATTCAACTTTTTAAATGTCCTCGATACTCAGAAGACCCTCTTTGAACTTCGTCTACGCTATGTAGAGGCCCTGGCCCGATATCATCAGGCCCGAACTGATCTTGAACGACTCACGGGTGCCATTTCCCAAAACGGAAACAAGGAGGTCGAATAATGGATAGAAAATCCATCGTGATTCTAGGAATTATATTACTTGTTGTGGTCATCGGTTTCACCAGCCTTTGGCTGGGGAAAAAACAGGGGTCTTCTCCAGAAAGGCCCCAAAGTCCCCAGGACGAAGCCTCCCATGAAGAGGACCTTGTCCGTCTAAGCCCTGAAGAGCTTCGGGAATTCGGAGTTAAACTGGATATAGCCGGCCCCAAAGAGATCCCCGTCTACCTAGACCTACCAGGGGAGGTCAACTTTAATGCTGACCGTTTGGCCCACATTGTCCCGCGCATCTCTGGAGTAGTCCGTAAAGTTCAGCGGCGGCTGGGAGAAGAAGTGGAGGCCGGAGAGACCTTGGCGGTCATCGATAGTCTGGAACTGGCCGATCTTAAGGCCGGGTATCTAGCAGCCCAGGAACGGTTGAGTTTGGCGGAGGCCAATTATCGACGAGAAGAAATCCTCTTTAAGAAAAAGATCTCCTCTGAACAGGATTATCTTAATGCCAGACAGGCCTTGGCCGAGGCCAAAATAGCTCTCCGGGCCTTCAGACAAAAGCTTCTGGCCCTAGGATTCTCCGAAGATTACCTCCGATCCCTTAAGAAGGAAGACAACTCCCTGGGCCGGTACGAAATCAAGGCCCCCTTTTCCGGAACCATTATTGAAAAACACATCACCCCCGGAGAACGGGTTGAGGCCAACACTGTAATCTTCAGTTTGGCGGACCTTAAGACCGTCTGGGTAATGATTTCTGTCTATCGTAAATATCTCCCTTATTGCCGTCCGGGTCAGAGGGTCCTTCTAGTAGCCGGGGAAAACGTTCTTCGGGCCCAAGGGGTCATTGACTACGTAAGCCCACTTCTTGAGGAACGCACCCGAACAGCTCAGGCTCGAGTTATCCTTCCCAATAAGGATGGACTCTGGCGACCAGGAATGCTGGTCAAGGCCCATGTCCTCATCAAGACCATCACCCCCCAAGTAGCGGTCCCCAAGAGCGCCCTTCAAACTATAGATGGCAAGACCTGCATCTTCGTCAAAGAAGGCGATGGTTTTCGCCCCCGGCCGGTGATCGTAGGCCAGAAGGGAGAAGACCTAGTGGAGATCATCTCCGGACTTAGACCTGGAGAAGAGTATGTCTCCCATGGGGCCTTCATCCTCAAGGGTGAGTTGGAAAAAGAGTCCTTTGGTGAAGGGCACGGACACTAAGAAGGGGGAGATAAAATGGAAAGAATAGTCAACTTTGTCCTTTGTAATCGTCTCCTTCTGCTGGTCTTTGGCATCATCGTTCTGGGAGCAGGCTATTATAGTTACAAACAACTTCCTGTGGATGCTTTCCCTGACGTAACCCCGGCCTTGGTCCAGGTCTTTACCGAAACCGAAGGACTGGCCCCAGAGGAGATCGAAAAATATGTCACCTATCCCATCGAGGTGGCCATGAATGGATTGCCGGGGTTGAAGAAGATCCGATCCATTTCTAATTTCGGACTCTCCGTGGTCAACATATATTTTGAAGACGGAACTGATATTTATTTTGCCCGTCAAGTGGTTAGTGAACGTCTCCAACAGGCCCGAAACGAAATCCCTCCCGGTTTTGGCAATCCTCAGATGGGCCCGATCTCTACCGGGATGGGTTTGGTTCTTTTTTATTACCTTAAGGACGAAACTGGCCGTTATTCCCTTGAAGAGCTACGGACCATCCAGGACTGGATTATCAAACCCCATCTTCAGACCGTTCCCGGGGTAACGGAAGTCCTAGGCATTGGAGGATTTGAAAAACAATTCCACGTGGTGGTAGATCCCGAGGCCCTCCTCCGCTACAACCTGACCATCTCCGAGATCATCGAACGAATTAGGGCCAACAACTATAATATTGGAGCCAGCTATATCGTCAAAAATGCCGAGGAGTTTATCGTTCGTTCGGTAGGCCTAGCCAAAGGCATTAAAGATCTGGAAAATATTGTCGTCAAGACCGAAGATGGAACCCCCATTTATCTCCGCCAAGTGGCCGACATTCGCATCGGTGGTGCCATCCGGCGGGGCCTCCAGACCAGGGATGGCAAGGAAGAAGTCATAGCCGGCCAGGTCATCAAGCTCTATGGAACCAATTCTTCTACGGTCATAAAGCGGGTAGAAGAAAAAATGGCGGAGATAAACCAGATCCTTCCCGAAGGGGTTAAGATTGTCCCCTACTATGAACAGAAAAGCCTGGTAGAGGCCTGCGTTTCCACGGTAACCAACGCCTTGGTCCAGGGGATAGGGCTGGTTGTCCTGGTCCTCATGGTCTTCATGGGAAGTTTTCGTCCCAGTCTGGTAGTGGCTCTGGCCATTCCCTTCTCGGTCCTCTTTGCCACCTTGGGAATGAAATACTTTGGCATCTCAGCCAACCTCATGTCCCTTGGGGGACTGGCCATAGCCATTGGTATGTTGGTAGATGGAACGATCGTTATCGTCGAAAATGTAGACCGCAAACTTCGTGAGGCCCCTAAGGAGGCCTCTAAGTTGGGGGTGGTGGCCAAGGCCTGCCTGGAGGTAGGAAGACCGATCGTTTTTGCTATCGCTATTATCATTATTGTCTTCCTGCCTCTTTTTACCCTCCAGGGGGTAGAAGGAAAGACCTTTCGACCCCTGGCCTATACCGTGGCTCTAGCCATGCTGGGTTCTCTCATTTATGCTCTTTTCCTGGCCCCCGTTCTTTCCTCCCTCCTCATGAAGTCTTCGGAGAGCAATAAAGGTGCTCCCAGGGAAATCCCCTTGGTCCACTGGCTAAATAAAGGCTATCAGCCTCTGGTAAGAATCTTTGTCTATCACCGTCTTTTGGCCGTAGGCCTAGCTTTTACCGTACTAGCTCTAGGTATCCTCATCTTTCCAAGGTTGGGCTCAGAGTTTGTCCCTCATCTCCAGGAGGGAACTCTAGTGCTTCGTTTGACCATGCCACCTTCTATCTCCATCGATGAGAGCAAAAGAATCACTATGTTGGTGGAGAAAAGACTTATGGTCGTCCCGGAAGTCACTGGGGTGGTTTCTCGAATCGGCCGCGGGGAAGTGGGAGCCCATACCGATCCGGTAAACAGTGCCGAGATGTATATTCTCCTTAAGCCTAAGGATCAGTGGCGGGTCAATACCCAGGAGAAGTTGGAAGAACTAATCCGAGAGGAACTAGGCGAAATCCCCGGGGTTCTAACCAACTTTACCCAGCCCATTGAAATGACTGTAGACGAACTCCTTGAGGGTGTCCGGGCAGAATTGGCCATTAAGGTCTTTGGAGACGACTTAAATGTCCTTAAGGAAACCGCTGATAAGATTGCTAAGGTCATTCAAAGAATCCCCGGGGCGGTAGATGTCCAGGTAGACCAGGTTACTGGTACTCCCCAGTTGATAATTCGCCCCGATCGAGAGGCTGTAGCCCGTTACGGGCTTAATCTCTCCGACGTCCAGGAAACTATTCGGGCCGCAGTTGGAGGCGAGGTGGCCGGGCAGATCTTTGAGGGCATCCGGCGCTTTGACATCTTCGTCCGCTTCAAAGAAGACTACCGGGCCACCAAAGAGGCCATCAGCCAGATCCTCCTTCAGACACCTAGCGGAGGTTATGTACCTCTTTCTGAAGTGGCCGAGATAAAGGAGGTCGTTGGCCCGAGACAAATCACCCGGGAGAATAACCAGCGTTTTATAACCATTCAATGCAACGTCAGCGGTCGGGATATCGGCTCCTTTGTAAAAGAGGGACAAAGGGCCATAAAAGAACAGGTTGACCTTCCGCCAGGATACCTCGTTACTTGGGGAGGGCAGTTCAGGCTCCAGCAAGAGGCCAACAAGCGCCTAGCGGTGGTGGTTCCCATCACCCTTCTGGCGGTGTTTCTTCTGTTGTTTTCAAGTTTCAACTCCCTCAAAAATGCTCTGCTAATCATCCTCAATATCCCCTTGGCTCTGGTGGGAGGCATTGTAGCTCTGCTCATCAGTGGGCAACACCTCTCAGTGCCTGCCTCAGTCGGATTTATCGCCCTTTTCGGAATCGCCCTTGAGAACGGAATGGTGCTGGTGACTTGCATTAACCAGCTTCGCCAACAGGGACTTCCCCTGGAGGAAGCCTGTGTAAAAGGAGCCACCATGAGGCTAAGGCCGGTATTGATGACTGCCTGCACCAGCGCTTTGGGGCTTATCCCCTTGCTGTTTTCCACAGGTACAGGAAGTGAGGTCCAAAGGCCACTGGCCGCCGTAGTCATCGGAGGGCTCTTTACCTCCACGATCATGACCCTTTTGGTCATACCGGCAGTCTACAGGTGGTTCAGCACAAAGGAACTCTGCCAGATAGACCTGCCTCAGGGGGAGAAGGTCTAAATAAAATAAAAAGGGCGGGCCGAGTGGCCCGCCCGCCTTTCTTGTGGGGGAGCAAAAAGAGGAGAGCCTAGAATTGCCAGGTTCCCCTAAGGCTTAAAACCCAAAAGCCATCGTCATAAAGACCGGCTGGATTAACCGTCCATTGAAAGTCTGGAGTCAGGGCCAAGTTATCGCTAACCTGGCAACGATAATAAACCTCAAGATGGTACTCCGTATCAGTCTCCAGGCTTCTTCCATCCCGAGTGGCAAAAGGCCCCTTCTTCTTCCAAAAATCCTCGTAGTTTCTATTCAGCCAGACAAACCCCAAACCGAGCCCCAGACCATCATCAGGTCGGCCCCATAGAGAACCAGCAAGTTGAAAACCCAAAGAAAGAGCGTGACGAAAACCGTAAGAGAAATCCACCGACTCGATATCAAACGCTCCAGTATCGTCATAGCCGGCATAGCCAACCAAATGATCACTATCTCTCAGACCATAGCGAAGGAAAAAGCCTAAACCCTCAGCAATCTCTTGGTCCAATGAGACTCCCAGCCCCCAGGCATCGTCGGTGTTCTGGGGATTGATGCCCGCAGTATAGTAGGCCTTGAGTTGGGACCAACGAAGATGTTTTTCTCCGTTGTACCAGACAGAGAAACGATAGTGGCCAGAGCGACCAAAAGGTTTGAGATTCAAGCCCAGTTCGGCAATCAAAAAGGGATAATCAAAAATGCTATCCCAACCTCCGTCTGCGTCGGCATAACCAAGACCAAGGTTAAAGCGATCTGCCTCGTACCATAGCATCATCCCAAAACCATAGGCTGGCCACTCTACAGCAATATTGTTAACAAAGGTGCCGGAGATGAACTGGGACGTTTCATCGTTGGCATACTCATTGGTGTCAAAATCAGTGGTGATATCTACCTTACCAAAACGAAACCGGATCTTTCCCGGCCCCAAAGGAAAATCCTGTTCATACCAAGCCTCACTCACCCGGACATCCCCATCGTCGGTCTCCACAGGGACCATAGAGATGGCCTCATCAATGATTCCGGCAAAGGAAGGAATCTCATCCTCAGGATTATGTCCTGACCCCATCTCCAGAAGGAGATAAGCCCGCGAACGGGGAGAAAAGCTGGCAGTAAAATCAAGATCGACAGTGGCTGCGGCATACCCCTTGCTCTCATCGGTTAGGGCCTCTCGAGTGCCAGCCGGCTCCCGACCACCGTGGACATGAAGATTCTCCACCGTGGTATCCACCCCGGTTACTCCCTGAACTACAGTGGCCACCGAAAGGCCAATATCTAGACCCCTAATGCCCGCAGGCCTTAGAGAGCTTTCCCCCTCTGAAGGAACCGAAACCCTTTCCTCGTAACGGGAAAGCCTCTCTTCAAGAACTTTCACCCTCTTCATAAGCTCCTGATTTTCCTTGAGAACCTCCTTTAACATCTGTCTTAACTCATCAATTTCATCAGCAGAGGCCATTCCCGAAAAAGCCAGTAAAAAAAACAACACGAAACCTAACACCCCAAGACGTCTCAACGATGACATAACCCCCTCCTTCTATGGTTTTTGGTTAAGGAGTTCTTCCCTACCCCGGGATAAAAGACCTCGAGCAGATAAAAAGCCTCGAAGTCAATCTTCAGCCTCTATCTGGGCCGCCGAACCGACTTTTGCGTCAACCCACTGGCCGTACCTTCCCAGGACCTTAAGCCTTAAGTGGCTTGTTACCCCCATAGATCGGTCCATTCATATCTAATAATCTCAGATTTAATTATCAAAGAGCCTTTTTATGCTACTAAAAATAAGTAAGTAACACAAGGATTATTATCCCCAAAATGGCCCGGCAAACCTCACCCAGAGGAAGGTGAGCAGCCAGGCCACCAACATCGTCCAGAGAGTCACCAAGGCTGGCCAGCGCCAAGAGGCCGTCTCCATCCTGATCACTGAAAGGGTAGCCATGCAGGGAACCATTAAAAGAGAGAAGATCATCACAGCCATGGCCGTCACCGGACTAAAGAGAGGATCTCGACGGAGAGATTCGATTAAGGATGGATTCTCCTCTCCGACCTCCCCAAGGGCGTAGATCTGCCCCATAGTGGCCACAAAGACCTCTTTGGCTGCAAAAGCACTGGTAAGGGCCACTCCGATCCGCCAATCAAACCCTAGCGGTCTGATCAGTGGTTCAATAAGCCGGCCCAGCCGACCGGCATAACTCTTCTCAAGCCTTTCGGCAGCCTCTTGATTCTCTATCTCTTTAATCCGCTCCTGATATGCCGAATAGGCCGCAAGAACGCTTTGCTTCTGCCCCCCTGTCGCTCCGTCCTTTTGAGGTTCGGACAAAAGCCCTTCAAGGACCTCAAGGCTTAAACCTGTTTCGGTCTGAAGCCTCTGAATGGCCTCCTCTCTTAGGGCCTGATAATCTGTCTCAAGATCTGGATTGGTGGGAAAGGTAAAAAGAAGCCACATAACCACAGAGATGGCCAAGATAATCGTCCCCGCTTTACGAATATAGAGCCCAGCCCGAGTCCACATGTGGATAAAAAGCCCCTTAAGGGTAGGAAGCCTGTAAGGTGGAAGCTCCATAACAAAAGGCGGCCTTTCGCCTTTTAGAACTGTCTTTCCCCAAAAGACCACCGTAAAAAGTCCGACCAGAATTCCCAAGAAATATATCAGAAAAAGCACCAATCCCTGGAGATTAACCACCCCAAAGAGACTTCTTTCGGGGACAAAGGCAGCAATAAAGAGAACATAGATCGGAAGCCTAGCTGCGCAGCTCATAAAAGGGGCTGCTAAAATAGTCAAAAGTCGCAGACGCTGGCTTTCCAAGGTCCTAGTGGCCATAATTCCCGGAATATTGCAGGCAAAAGAAGAAAGCAAGGGGACAAAGCTCTTTCCCTGAAGGCCGAATGGAGAAAGGGCACGATCCATGATAAAGGCCGCCCGGGCCATGTAACCAGTATCCTCCAGGAAGGCAATAAAAAGAAAGAGGATGACGATCTGGGGTAAAAAGACCAGAACCCCCCCAAGTCCTCCTATCAGACCATCAATCAAGAGACTCTTTAAAAGGCCTTCCGGTATGAGGTCCCCAACCGTCTTGGCCAACCAGCCAAAAAAAGCCTCGATACCCTCCATAAAAGGAGCCGACCAGGAATAGATCGCCTGGAACATTAACCACATAAGGAATAAAAAAATGGGTAATCCCAAGAGGCGATGGCAGACAACTTGGTCGATCTTGTCTGAAAGGCTTGTTTTTTCAACCCTAGGTCGTTTAAGACTCTGGGAAACTATTTTATTTATGAGTTGATAACGGGCATCGGCCAAAAGGGTCTCCGGATCTTCGCCAAAAAAGCCCTCAAGACGCTCTCTGACCTCCTCAAGCAAAGAGGTAAATTCACCATCAAGACCGACCTTCCTCTGGAGAAGCTTCTTTACCTCAGGATCCCCTTCTAGGGCCTTAATGGCCAACCAACGAAAACGATAACCCTCAAGACCAGAGGCCCTCTCTCCTAAAAAATTCTCAAGGCGTCTTAACTCTTCTTCAAGTCTGTCAGAAAAACGGAGTTGACCATTGGCCCGGGCCGGAACTAAACCCTGGACCACACCCTTAATAGACTCCAGGAGCTTTTCTATTCCCCGACCTCGATGTCCTACGGTAGTAACCACAGGCACTCCGAGGACCTCCGAGAGGACCTGGCCATCAAGGCGAAGACCCCTTTTCTCAACCACATCCATCATATTGAGAGCAATTACTACAGGGAGCCCAAGCTCTAGAAGTTGAAGGGTCAGATAGAGATTGCGCTCCAGGTTAGAGGCATCAACAATGTTGACGACAACATCCGGACGCTCATCAATAAGGACCCGACGAGCGATAAGTTCCTCCAGGGAATAAGCAGTAAGAGAATAAGTCCCCGGAAGGTCAACAATCTTTAGGGTCAGATCTTCAAAATTCAAAAAACCCTCTTTTCTTTCTACCGTTACCCCAGGATAGTTCCCTACCTTCTGACGGGCTCCAGTAAGATGGTTAAAGATGGTAGTCTTTCCAGAATTAGGATTACCAGCCAAAGCCACAACGACTTTTCGAAACATACCCCCTCCATATAATTAATTGATTCTTTTGCTGAGAATTAATAACATTAAAGTCGTCAAAAAAAATTTACTGAGGTTCAACCAAAACACACTGGGCCTCTTCCCTTCTTAAGGAAAGATGATACCCCCGAAGCTTTATGGCCACTGGATCACCTAAAGGAGCAACCCTTTCTACCTCTAAAATGGCCCCTGGAACAAGACCCATATCTAAAATACGCCTCTTAAGAGCCCCTTTGCCCTTAATGGAGACCACCCTAAGCCTTGCCCCCGCAGAATAATCCCCTAAGCATCGCTTCATAAAAACCCCCAAAGTCTATATTTTGTCACTCAATGTCCTAAAATGACAACACACTCCCCGGACCAGGGGATAAAATCAAATAAGTTATTGCGACAGTCAATCAACAATTTGATTCAGTTTCTTGGATCATCTTCGTTCTTTCTGCCAACCTGGCAGGAAGGGCCACAGGTTCCTCAGCCACCACCACCGCCACCGCCGCCAATCATCTGACGAAAATGGTGGAAGAGAACCCAGACCGAAACCCCACCAATAACGATTACCAGTAGATCTTCCCAGGTAAAAAAAGCTCCCAAAGCAGACAAGGCTTCCTCCTTCCTAACACTGACCTTAAACAACCATAAAGCAATTTTCGTTCCTCTCCTCCAAGGCTTGCCTAAAAAAACCGCAACTGATATATCATTTTTGATTCTAAGTTTCAATAAAAAATTAAGGAAGGACAAATGTCAAAAGATCGCCATTTCTTAAGAAAACACCAATGCACCAGAGACCCGGATCATATTCTCATAGAATATTTCCAAGATCAACGGATGGAGGCAGTTCAGTTCCTGGCTAGGGGATTGGCCCACGACTTAACCAATGCTTTAACGGGCCTTTTTCTCCTTTGCTCCAAACTCAGAAAGAAGGCCTCTCCGGACATCTGGCCTCATATCCAGGGGCTGGAAGAAAGACTCGAGCAGATAGAAAAGCTAGTCCATTCCCTCAAAGATCTAGGAGAGGAAAAAGGGCAGAGGATCCCTCAGGCCTTAGAACTTTCTGTCTGGAGCTATAAAATGGCTGTCGAAATTCTAAGCCCGTTTCCTGAAGTAACCCTGTTCTCTAAAAAAGCTCCCTCTTGTCTCCCAGTAAAAATTTTCCCCGAAGAATTGTATCGAATTATTCTCAATATCTTAACTAAATTCTTTGGAAGCTATGGGTTATAAAGGACGGATCTTTTTTGAGACCAGATTCCAAAAAGTAGATAGACACTACTGCCGCGAACACGGCAATGCCCGAGAAGGAAGGTTTGCGGTAATAAGGATCAAAGATCAGGGAAAGGGAATTCGCCCCCAGGATTTGAGCCGAATATTTGACCCATATTTTTCAAGAAATAAAGGAAAAGATCGCGGCCTTGGCTTAGCTATAACCTATAGTCTAGTCAGGAAACGCGGAGGGTGGATAGACGTCCAGAGCCTGTGGGGAAAGGGATCAACATTTGAAATTTTTCTCCCCCTGGTCCACAAAGAAAATATTAAAGCCTGAACAAAAAACATCCCCCTCAGCAAAAGAGTCATAAGTTCACCCAAATAATACCTTGCCAAAGAAAAGAAATTGATATAAATAGATGTTGATATTTTTATTGGGAGGCCTAAAAATGGTAAAAAGGTTCTGGATTAGCGTAGCCGTGTTAGTCGGCCTTTTGGCTGCAGTTGGCCCCATATGGGCCCAGAAGAGTCAAAAATTGGCTATTGTTATCTCTACCGATGATTCTGAGACTGCTTGGCAGGCCCTAAGAATAGCCAATTACGCCCTGGGCCAAGGCGATCAGGTCTCTATTTTCCTTTTTGGCAAGGGGGTGGTCATCTCTGAGAGAGAAAATGAAAAGTTTGATATCGTTGATAAGTTGGAAGATTTTCTGGACGGAGGCGGAAAACTCTTTGCCTGCCAGACGGCCATGAAGATGCATGGGATCAAACCTTCTGAATTCTGCCCCCTTTCCGGAAGAAAGGACCTTTATAGGCTCATCTGGCAGAGCGATCGGGTATTGGTCTTTTAGATTTATTGGCCGAAGGGGGACGGCGAGTCTTTAAGAGTTGCTGAACCTGTTCGATAAATTCTGAAACATCTTTAAACTGGCGATAAACTGAGGCAAAACGCACATAGGCCACCTCATCCCATTCATGCAGCTTCTCCATAACTCGCTCTCCGATAAAGACACTGGGAACTTCTTTTCCCCCTCGTTCGATGAGTTCCCGTTCAAGGGCATATACAAAGGTTTCGATTTGATCCATGCTGATAGGGCGTTTCTCACAGGCCTTTTTGATCCCCTCGATGATCTTACGGCGGCTAAAGGCCTCCCGCCGACCATCTTTTTTGACTACCATGGGGAGAGTTTCCTCAACCTGTTCATAGGTGGTAAACCTGTGGTTACAGGAGAGACATTCTCGGCGTCGCCGGATGGCGGTTCCGTCTTTGGTAGTCCGGGAGTCAACCACCTTGGTTTCGGAATGACCACAACGAGGACACCTCATTCCCGTAACCTCATCACCCTGACCCCGGCCTCCTCCAACATGTCTTGAGAGAGATCATCAGGATAGCCGTCTAGGTAAAACACCTCCTCGACACCAGCATTGATGAGCATCTTGGTACAAATGACGCAGGGGAAATGGGTACAAAAAAGGGTAGCCCCAGCAATACTAATACCATGATAGGCGGCTTGAATGATGAGGTTCTGCTCGGCATGAAGGCCGCGGCAAAGTTCGTGTCTCTGACCAGAAGGAATGGAGAGTTGTTCCCTCAGGCAACCTATCTCCAGACAGTGTCGCAGACCTGAAGGGGCACCATTGTAGCCGGTGGCCAATATGCGTTTATCTTTGACAAGAAGGGCCCCGACCCTGCGCCTAAGACAAGTTGATCGCTCGGCCACCAAGCGAGCGATACTCATAAAATAGGCCTCCCAGCTAGGCCGACTCGACACCGCTGTGGTATCTCTCATGAAGCTCAGGATACAATGGATAGGCCCGGCAGAGTTCTATAACCTTGGACCGAACCTCTTTTATCAGGGCCTGATTGGCCGGATCCTTGAGAATAGCCCCAATCCAGGAGCCAATAAGCTCCATCTCTGACTCCCGCATCCCTCGACTAGTAAGGGCAGCTGTCCCCAAACGGATACCGCTGGTTATCGTAGGCTTCTGAGGATCAAAAGGAATGGCGTTCTTGTTGACCGTAATGCCGGCTTGATCCAAGGCCAACTCAGCCTCTCTGCCAGTAAGACCTACACTGCGAAGGTCAAGGAGCAAGAGGTGGTTGTCCGTCCCTCCAGAGACCAAACGAAATCCCTGACCTTTTAAAGAAACAGCCAAGGCCCGGGCGTTAGCCACCACCTGCTGAGCATAGGTCTTAAATTCCGGCTGGAGGGCCTCCTTGAAACAGACGGCCTTGGCGGCAATGACGTTCATCAGGGGGCCCCCTTGGATCCCGGGAAAGATCTGGCTATTAAGAAGCCGACTGTATCTTTCCTTGGCCAGGATAAAGCCACCCCTGGGGCCTCGTAAGGTCTTATGGGTGGTTGAGGTGACAAAATCGGCAAAGGGAACCGGTGAGGGATGGATGCCCGCCGCCACCAAACCGGCTATATGGGCCATATCGACCATCAAGTAGGCCTCGACCTTGTCAGCGATAAACCTAAAGGCCTCAAAATCTATCGTCCGGGGATAGGCACTGGCCCCAGCGACGATCAGCTTGGGTCGAGACTCAAGGGCCAGCCTTTCGACTTGTTCATAGTCGATGGTCTCCGTCTCCGCAGAAACCCCGTAGTGAACAACTCGATAGAGACGACCAGAAAAATTGACCGGACTTCCATGAGAAAGATGCCCCCCGTGGGCCAAGTTCATAGTCAAAATGGTATCTCCTGGAGAAAGGCAGGCAAAATATACGGCCATATTGGCCTGGGTTCCCGAATGAGGCTGCACATTGGCATATTCCGAACCAAAAAGGGTATTGGCCCTTTCGATAGCCAAGGTCTCTGCCTGATCTACATATTCGCATCCCCCATAATAACGTCGACCAGGATAGCCCTCGGCGTATTTATTCATCAAGACACTACCCTCGGCCTCCATCACCGCCAAGCTGGCAAAGTTCTCCGAAGCAATTAGCTCCAGCTTCGTACTCTGGCGATAGAGCTCCTGACCGATAACCGTAAAAATCTCTGGATCCACAGTCTTAAGATGACTCATGTTCACTTTTCCTGAACGGTAAGTTTATCAATCAATTCCAGCCTTCTGGCATGGCGCCCGCCTTCAAACGGGGTCTCCAAAAATATTTTGACCATCTCAAGGGCCAGGGCTTCTCCTACCACCCGACCACCGATGACCAAGATGTTGGCATCGTTATGCAACCTGGACATCCGGGCCGTATAAAGCTCATGACAGAGTGCAGCCCTCACCCTGGGGAACCGATTGGCCACCAAGCTCATCCCGATCCCTGTACCGCAGATGAGAACTCCGCGCTCACAGTGGCCCTGAGAGATCTTCTCGGCCACTTGAGCCCCAAAGAGGGGATAATCCACCGATTCGCAGGAATAACAGCCGGCATCTTCAACTTGGTGGCCAAGTTCCTCAAGAAGGACCCTGATCTTTTCTTTTAAAGGAAAACCGGCATGATCTGCCCCTATGGCTATCCGCATACTAGCCCTCGAACTTCTTAAATATCAAGACAGCGTTAGTCCCCCCAAAGCCAAAGGAGTTAGAAAGGACCACTCGGACGTCAGCCTTTCGAGCCTCATTGGGTACATAGTCCAAATCGCACTCCGGATCAGGATTTTCATAGTTGATAGTCGGCGGGATGATACCCTCAACAATGGTCATTACCGAAAAGACCGCTTCCACTCCCCCGGCTCCTCCAAGGAGATGGCCGGTCATGGACTTGGTAGAGGAGACAGCGATCTCTTTGGCCCTTTCCTTAAAGACCGTCTTGATGGCCCTAGTTTCACAAAGATCATTTAAGGGGGTACTTGTCCCATGGGCATTTATATAATCAACATCCCGATAGCTAAGGCCAGCATCGGCCAGAGCCATCTCCATACACCGGGCCGCTCCCTCTCCATCCTCTGGGGGAGCAGTCATGTGGTAGGCGTCAGCGGTAAGACCATAACCTACTATCTCGGCCAGAATTCTAGCCCCCCTAGCCTGAGCGTGTTCCAGAGCCTCAAGGATCAAAATTCCGGCCCCCTCCGCAATGATAAATCCGTCTCTTTCGACATCAAAGGGGCGGCTGGCTCTCTCTGGATCGTCGTTAAACTTAGTGGAAAGGGCCTTCATCGAAGAAAAGCCAGCAAAAGCCAAAGGAGTCATCACCGACTCGGCTCCCCCAGCAATCATTACATCGGCCTGCCCGTACTGGATGAGCCGAAAGGCTTCCCCGATCGCGTGGCTCCCCGCAGCACAGGCTGTAGAGAGAGCCGTATTGGGACCTTTGGCATTAAACATGATAGCGATCTGACCTGCGGCCATATTGGGAATGATCATGGGGATAAAAAAGGGGGTTATCCGTCGAGGGCCCTTATCCTTAAGGACAAAGGCACTCTTTTCAACCACCCCCATACCACCCATACCTACCCCGACCACTGTACCTACACGCTCAGCCAGATCTCCCTTAACCTCCAAAGCGGCATCCTCTACAGCCATCCGAGCTGCAGCCACGGCGAAATGAATAAAAGTATCCAGTCGAGAGACAAGTTTCTTGGGGAGAAAGTCTTCAGGACGAAAATCCTTAACCTCCCCGGCTATCCGGCTAGGCATGGCCGAGGCATCAAACTTGGTAACCGGTCCGATCCCCGATCTACCAGCGATAAGATTCTCCCAGCTCTCCTTGACCCCCACTCCCACAGGGGTAACTGCCCCCAGCCCTGTAATGACGACCCGGCGCCTCACGATAGACTCCTAGCCCTGATGGGTTTTGATATACTCGATGACGTCCTTAACCGTCCGAAGTTTCTCCGCCTCCTCATCAGAGATCTCAAGGCCGAAGGCCTCTTCCATAGCCATAACCAACTCCACTAGATCAAGAGAATCGGCTCCTAGATCATCGATGAAAGAGGCCTCAGGTTTAACCTTATCCCGAGAAACACCCAGTTGTTCTGCAATGATTTCCATCACCTTTTCCTCTACGGACATGGCTTCCTCCTTAGCACATCCAAAATTTTTATCGTTAAGTCCCTACATGTATAGACCACCATTTATGTGGATTACCTGACCAGTAATGTAGCCAGCTTCTTCTGAAGCCAAAAAGGCAACTATTGCCGCCACCTCTTCCGGCTGTCCGTAACGCCCCAAAGGTATCTGGGAAAGGAGGGCCTCTTTGACCCTGTCTGGAAGTGATGCTGTCATCTCGGTTTCAATAAAACCAGGGGCCACCACGTTGACCGTAATTCCCCGGCTGCCCACTTCGCGGGCCAATGATTTGCTGAAGCCAATCAATCCAGCCTTGGAAGCCGCATAGTTTGTTTGTCCAATATTGCCACTTGCCCCGACTACAGAAGAAATATTGATGATTCGACCTGAACGTCTCTTTAGCATCCTCGGAACTATCACCCGACAACAATTAAAAGCCCCTTTAAGATTGACCCCTATGACCCTATCCCAATCATCCTCCTTAAGACGGATCAAAAGACCATCTTTGGTGATCCCGGCATTGTTGACCAGAATGTCAATCCGTCCTTCGGTAGTGAGCACCCCTTTCAAGGCTTCCTCTGTGGCCTTAAAGTCGGAAACATCAAAGACCAGGATCTCAGCCCATCCTCCCTGATCCTTGATCTTTCTGACCACCTCCTGGGCCACCTCCGGGCTACTGGAGCAGGTTAGATAGACCTTTGCTCCTTCTTCGGCCAAACGTTCGGAAATCGCCCGACCAATACCCCGTGAACCACCGGTAACAACAGCTACCTTCTCTTTAAGACCCTTCACCCTTTATCTCCTTGATACGCCTTATAAGAGAGGCCAGAACCTCCCGGGCATCAGCCACCAAACCATAGGTGGCTATTTTGAAGATCGGGGCCTGGGGGTCGGTATTAACAGCAACAATAACCTCTGCTCCTTTAAGGCCTACCGTGTGCTGGACAGCCCCAGAAATACCAAAAGCCAAGTAAAGGCGGGGGGAAATGGTCTCTCCAGTCACTCCTACCATGGCCTCGGGTCCAACCCAACCAAGTTCAACCACGGGCCTAGTAGCCCCCAGCGCCCCCCCTAAGAGGTTAGCCAGCTCAGCAATCAGGGAAAAAGCCTCCTTGTTTTTAAGTCCAAGACCACCAGCGACTACGATCTGGGCTTCTCTTAAAGACTTTCTGGAAGGCTTAAGGGGAACATGAGAAAGAATTTCAAGGATCCCTGAAAAAAGATCCTCCTCTGGCCAGGAAATCTCTTCTATCCTACCAGTAGCTGGAGACTCTAGTGGGCTGGCCCGAAAGACCCCCGGACGAACTGTGGCCATCTGGGGCTTAGTCTTGGAGGTGATTACGGCCATGACATCTTCTCCAAAAGATGGACGGATCTGGAGAAGAGCTCTGTCTTCGGGGCGAACCTTAAGCTCTGTACAATGGGCGGTAAGGCCCAACTCTAACTCAGCCGCCACCCGAGGGAGAACCGAAAGGCCTAGGCTGGTAGCCCCGGCCAGAAGAATTTCCGGAGCCTCTTGAGAGACCAATCGAGAGAGAATCCGGGCAAAGAGATCATCGCGGAGATGTTCGAAGGGATGTCCCCGAAGGAGTTTTATCCGTTCAACCCCATAGTTAAAAAGGGGGGAAGGATCAACCTCCGGCCCCCCGAAGAGCACTGCTGTCACCTCTGCATTTAGGTTAAAGGCCAACATGCGGGCCAAAGTAGCCAATTCATAGGAAACCGGCCTTGGACCCTTCTGACCAGTCTCAGCAAGGATCATCACTTTGGGTCTCTCTGGCATCAGATAAGGCCCCTTTCCTTGAGAATAGAAACCAACCGGTCGACCATCTCTTCAGTATTGGCTCCCTGAATTATATCTCCCCGGGCTTCATAGGTGGGGGTAAAAACATCAACTACCTCGGTGGCCGAGCCAGCCATCCCTATCTTGGCAGGATCGGCTGAAATCTCGGCCCCACCCCAAACCGGGATCTCCTGCCCCCGAACAGCTAAAAGCCTCTTTAGTGAAGGGAGTCTAGGACGGACCCAATCTTTATCTACGGTTATTAAGGCCGGAAGGCTGACCCTCAAGGCCTCTTTGGAGTGATCTGTAACCCTGGTGACCTCAAGGAAACCATCCTTCAACTGAGCGGCAATCACCTGAGTCACGGAAACGATCCCCAGCCTCTGAGCCAGCTCCGGACCAACCTGAGCAGTCTCACCATCAATGGCTACCTTCCCACAGACAACCAAGTCAAAGGGTCTCAACTTTTCTATGGCCCGGGCCAAAGTATAACTAGTGGCCAAGGTGTCAGCTCCAGCGAAGGCCCGGTCCGAAAGGAGAATGGCCTCATCTGCCCCACAGCCCAAGGCTTCAACCAGGGCCTCTTGGGCCTGAGGAGGCCCCATGGAGACAACAACCACCCTTCCCCCAGCCGCCTCTCGCAGACGAACGGCCATCTCCAAGGCAAAACGATCATAGGGGTTTATGATCAACTGGCTGTCCTCTCGAACAAGCCGATGGGTCTCAGGATCGACTTTAACTGCTCCTGGGCGAGGAACTGTTTTAAGGCAGACGATAATCTTCATCTATTTGTCCTTTCGGCTCACCTCTTTGGCCAGTTCTCGGGCAATAACGTTGCGCTGAATCTGGTTGGTGCCTTCATAAATCTGGAGAACCTTAGCGTCCCGCATCATCTTCTCCACGGGATAATCTCTCATATATCCGTGGCCCCCAAGAACTTGGACAGCCTGAGTAGTCACCCACATGGCCATATCCGTAGCGTACATCTTGGCCATGGCCGAGGCTTTAGAGATGTCCTTGGCTCCGGAATCAATATAGCGCGCCACAGAATAAACCAGGGCCCGCGAGGCCTCGATGGCCGTAGCCATATCGGCTAGTAGATGTTGGATGGCCTGAAAAGAGATTATCGGTTGACCGAATTGGATCCTTTCCTTAGCAAAACGGAGAGCCTCCTCGAAGGCCGCTTGGGCCAGTCCTACCCCGATTGCCCCTACTCCCGGACGAGCCAGATCCAGGGCCTTGAGGGCCAGAATAAAGCCCATCCCCTCTCGGGAGATAAGCCGATCCTTGGGGATTCGGCAGTTATTAAGATAAAGGTCCCCGGTCACAGAGGCCCGAATCCCCATC
Source organism: Thermosulfuriphilus sp. (assembly GCF_054026695.1). Lineage (NCBI taxonomy): Bacteria > Pseudomonadati > Thermodesulfobacteriota > Thermodesulfobacteria > Thermodesulfobacteriales > Thermodesulfobacteriaceae > Thermosulfuriphilus > Thermosulfuriphilus sp. The sequence continues at coordinate 6,628 of NZ_JBPMLP010000018.1, read as the reverse complement.
TTTTTCTCCAACTTTCCGACCGAGAAACCCGGATCTCCTGTCTCCACGATAAAGGCACTGGCCCCCCGCGGACCCTTGCGAGGGTCAGTAAGGGCAATCACCACATAAATTTGGGCGACACCGGCGTTAGTAATCCACTGTTTGACGCCATTAAGAATATAATAATCGCCGTCCTTTACAGCCCTGGTCTTTATAGCCGAAGCATCACTGCCTGCCTGAGGTTCGGTAAGGGCAAAGGCGGCCAGCTTTTTCCCAGAGGCTATATCTGGAAGATATTTCTCTTTCTGGGCTTTGCTGCCTCCCAGAATAATAGGGTAAGCCCCCAAAGAACCAGCAGCAAAAGTCGTCGTCACTCCTGCACAGGCCTTGGCCAGCTCCTCCAAGACCAAACAAGCCTCAAAAGTACCAAAACCAAGCCCTCCATATTCCCTAGGGATAATAAGGCCAAAGAGATCGGTCTCGGCGAGGGCTTTGACCGGCTCCCAGGAAAATCTTTCTTCTTCATCAAGTTGGGCCCGCAAGGGTTTGATTATCTCCTCGGCCACCCGCCGGGCCACCTGGACAATAATTTTTTGCTCTTCGTTGAGAAAGTAGTCCACCAATCAACCCCTTTACCATTTCATGAGCACCGAGGCCCAGGTAAAACCTCCCCCGAAGGCTAACATCAGGAGGAGATCCCCTGCCTTTAGGCGACCTTCCCTCACAGCCTCATCTAAAGCCAACGGAATACTTGCCGCCGAGGTATTACCATACTTGTGAATATTGATAAAGACTTTGTCCTCTGGGAGCCCTAATCTTTCTCGCAGGAAGTCTATAATTCGGACATTGGCTTGATGGGTAATTAAAAGGTCTAGATCCTTACCAGTCAGCCCTTGTTCTCCGAGAGTCTCCAGGGCTACGGACTCCATAGCTCGGACAGCATTCTTAAAAACCTCCCGTCCGTTCATCCGGATGTAGAAATCTTCAAGAGGAAGGTCACTGCCTACGGGATAACGACTGCCACAGCCCTTTAAAGTCAAAAGCTCCCAGAGACGGCCATCGGCTCGAAGATGGGTAGAAATAATACCCCGCTCCCCACCTCTAGAGCCAGTAACAACCACGGCTCCGGCCCCATCTCCGAAAAGGACACAAGTGGTCCGATCCCGCCAGTTAACCTTGGCCGAGAGGACTTCACTGCCGATTACCAGGATTTTCTGTCGAGGATCGGCCTTAATGAAACGATCGGCTACCGTAAGAGCATAGAGGAACCCCGAACAGGTAGCCGAAATATCCATAGCCCCAGCCTGAAGTGCCCCTAGGTTCTTTTGAACCAAACAGGCCACCGAGGGCATAGGCATATCCGGAGTCATGGTGGCCACAATAATAAGGGCAATCTCCTTGGGGCTCAGGCCAGCCGTCTCTAAAGCCCGGCGGGCGGCCTCTGTGGCCAAAAAAGAGTTGGATTCCCCTTCTGCTACCACCCGTCTCTCTTTGATACCAGAACGAGTAGTAATCCACTCGTCAGTGGTATCGACCATCTTTTCTAGGTCGGCATTAGTAATTATTCGAGAAGGAACTTTCGAGCCGGTTCCGACGATTACGCTCCGAGCCAAGATCCTTCAACCTACCTGAGACTTGATGAGAAAAAGATCCTTTGACTGGACCAACGATTGACGAAGCTTCTGGGGAACCCCACGTTCGGCAAACTCTTTGGCATTGCGGACGGCGTTTTTGATGGCCTTTTCTTGAGAGCGGCCATGACAGATAATAGCTACCCCAGCCACTCCCAAAAGAGGCGCTCCACCATACTCCGCCCAATCTACCCGCCGGCGAAAGTTTGAGAAGGCCTTTCGGGCCAAAAGATAACCCAGACGAGAGGCCATCGAGGCCTTTATCTCTCGAGAAAGCATCTTGAGAATAGATTCTGCCAACCCCTCTGAAAGTTTAAGACAGATGTTGCCTACAAAGCCGTCACAGACGACAACATCCACATCACCCTTAAAGATGTCTCGTCCTTCAATGTTGCCAACAAAGTTCAAAGAACTTTGCCTAAAAAGACCAAAGGTTTTTTTAACAAGCTGATTCCCCTTGCCTCCTTCTTCCCCTATAGATAGGAGCCCTACCCGAGGGCTTTCATAGCCGAGCACCTCCTGGGCAAAGACTGCAGCCATCAAACCGAACTGAAAAAGGTGGCGAGGCTTACAATCAACATTGGCTCCCGCATCTATGAGGACCGTCGGGGCCTTGAGAGTAGGGAAAACTGTAGCAATGGCCGGTCTTTCAACCCCTTCTATCCGTCCCAGAACAAACAGGGCCGTAGCCAGGGTAGCCCCGGAGTTGCCCGCCGAAACCACTGCTGCCGCCTCCCCTTTCTTGACCAACTCAAAGGCCACCCTTATGGAAGAATCCTTTTTACGGCGCAGGGCCTCAGAAGGGGCCTCGTCCATCTCCACAACCTGGGTAGCCGGGGCGATCTTTATAGGAAGACCCTCAAAATCCACCGAGGCCAAGGCCTCTTCTATGGCCTCTTTAACCCCAACCAATATTATCCCGACCTGATGTTCTCTGGCTGCCCAAACAGCCCCATGGACAAGGACCTGAGGCCCCAGATCCCCACCCATGGCATCTACAGCTACCCAGATCATCGTCTAAATTAGACCTCCGCCTCCGAGACCTTTATGAACTCCCTTCCCCGATAAAAACCGCAGCTGGGACAAATCCGATGGGGAAGCTTAGGCTCTTTACACTGCGGACAACTAGACAATGAAGGAGGAGTCAGAAACTTGTGAGCTCGTCTCATTCCCCGCCTGGAACGGGAAGATTTTCTCTTGGGAACGGCCATAACAACCTCCTTAAAACCCGAGATTCTAACAAAAATTTTCTCCCTGAGACGGGTATGGCCATAATACAAAAATGACGCCCATCTCTACAAGGAGAAATCCTTAAAAAACTAACTTGACACCTTTAACTTTTTTAAAACGGCAAATGGACTGTGACGGATTTCCCTCTCACACTGACACTGCCTTTCGTTCAGGTTAGTCCCACATACCGGACACAGCCCCTGACAGGTCTCCCGACAGATATTACGCATAGGAAGCGCAAGAAGAATCTGCTCCCTTAGAACTAGGCCCACATCCACAACCTCACCGTCAAAAAAGGAGACATCAAGGTCCTCCTTGCGAAGGCGAACCTCTTCTGCCCCGCCAGAAGGCGGAGGCATGATGATGAGCTCCAGAGTCTCCTTAATCTCATAAGTAAAGGGCTCAAGACACCGATCACAGTTAACTATCAGGCTAGTATCCACCCATCCTCTGACCCTGACATTGGGACCAATGCGAGCCAGATGAATCTGGGCCTTTATTTGATCGGCCACCTTAGCAACATCGGCCAAAAGAGCCCCTTTGTCCTGGATGTTCAGATCCAGGCCCTCGGGAGGGACATCCTCCAGTCTGATCTTGAGATCTTCTCTTTCCATTTTCACAGAGCCTTGTACTCACCCAAGGCAGGTTTTAGGATAAACGCTCACTATATTAAGAGAGTTTTTCTTGTCAAGCATTGCTTGACACCCTATCCAGGTTGTGTTTATTAAGACCAGCTTTTTTCCTGGAGCTCAAGGAGAGGTCTGAGATATGAAACGCACCTTTCAACCTCATAACCTTAAAAGAAAGAGGACCCATGGATTCCGGGCCCGGATGAGAACCAGGGGCGGCCGTCGTGTTCTGGCGCGCCGGCGGGCCAAAGGGCGTAAGCGCCTTACCGTTTAGTGCCCTCAGAAAGGCTTAGTCGCGAAGAGCGCCTCTGCCGCCGGCAAGACTACCTCCGGGTGTACCGTCAGGGGGTCCGCCTCTATCTCCCTTATTTAACTATAATTGTCGCCCCTAATCGAGTAGGGATTACCAGATTGGGTATCAGTGTCAGCCGGGAGATTAAAGGGGCTGTTAAGAGAAACCGGACCAAAAGGCTTTTGCGAGAGTTTTTCCGCCGTCACAAGTCCCTTTTCCCCAAGGGACATGACGTAGTCTTTATTGCCAGAGGGGACCTTTGGAAGCGGAAATTTGAGGATCTCGAAAGGGGTCTAAAAGAGGAATTCTCTAAGAAATGGCCAGAATTTTTATCGGGCTGATCAACTTATATCAATTCCTGATCTCCCCCCTTTTTCCACCTAGTTGCCGTTTTGTCCCCACCTGCTCGGAATTCACCAAAGAGGCTATCAGGCGCTTTGGTCCCCTCAAAGGGTTTTATTTAGGCCTTAAAAGGATCCTCCATTGCCATCCATTTCATCCTGGTGGCTATGACCCCGTACCAGAGAAGGAGTAGGCTCACCTATGGAACAGCGGACGTTAATTGCAGTAATAATCTCCATCTTTATAATCATTGGTTATCAATATCTGGTAAGCACCAAATTTGCTCCTCCCCCAGAGATAAAAAAGCCCCCTCAGACAGTTCAAGATTCCCCGAAGGTCCCTGAATCAACCCCTCGGCAGGCCTCCTTCTCCTCTGAGAAGACCAAGAAGAAATCCCTCTCCCGGGTCAAGCCCCGAGAAGTCACCATAGAGACTGATCTTTACCAGGCCGTAATTACCGAAGAGGGGGCCAGACTAAAAGGATTTATCCTCAAAAAATATCGCCAGAGTGTGGATAAAGACAGCCCCCCAGTGAATCTGGTTACCAGCCCCTCTGACAGGCTCCCTCTTGAGGTTTCTCTGTCTGCAAAGCCCGGGCTCTCTGTAGCCTTGTTTTTAAGCCCCAAGACCAAGATCGATCTCACCGGGGAACGCCATCGAGCGTCCATCCCCTTTATCCATGAGGCCGAAGGAATTTTCTTGGCCAAAGAGTTTACTTTTAAGAAGGACTCCTATCTAATAGAATTTACTGCCCGCCTTCGAAATGATAGCCAGCAGGTCATTAAGGATCGCCTCAGCATCCATCTTTTCAACCGGCCTTTCGTTCAGAACAATCGCTATGTCTTTGTCGGCCCAGCCTACTATGCCCACGAATTCACAGAGGTAAAACTTAAAAAACCCGGAGCTACCAGTAGCTACTCTGGTGAAGTCTCCTGGGTAGCCTATCAGGGTCCCTACTTTATGATGGCCCTTCTGCCCAAAGACCACCTCTCCTGGGAGCTTAACTTCAAACGGTGGGATGAAAAAACCGTGGAGACCAAGCTTGTCTCCCCTCCTTTAATCCTAAAGCCAGGGGAAGTAAAAGATTTTCGCTTCTCCCTTTATTTCGGCCCCAAGGAGATCGAACGCCTTAAAGCCATTGGACGTGATCTCGACAAGGCTATTGATTTTGGCTTCTTCACTCCCATTGCTAAACCTCTCCTTTATGTACTTAAATTTTTCTATCGCTTTGTTCACAATTACGGGATTGCCATTATTCTTCTTACAGCGATCATCAAACTAATATTCTGGCCCCTTTCTCACCATAGCTATAAATCCATGCAACAGATGCAGAAACTACAGCCTCACATCGCCCGGCTTAAGGAAAAGTACGGCCATGATAAAGAAAGGCTCAATCGCGAGCTGATGAATCTCTACCGTAGCTACAAAATAAATCCTTTAAGTGGTTGCCTACCCATGCTCCTTCAGATACCGGTCTTCTTCGCCCTTTATAAGGTTTTATTAGCGGCTATTGAACTCCGCCACGCACCTTTTGCCCTCTGGATAAACGATCTCAGTGCCCCGGATCGGCTCTACATCGGTTTTGACATTCCCTTTTTGGGAGGAGTTCCAGTGCTCACTATTCTCATGGGAGCTTCTATGTACTTCCAGCAGAAGATGAGCCCTTCGAGCCTGGATCCGATGCAGCAAAAGATGATGTCCTTAATGCCCCTTCTTTTTACGGTAATGTTTGTTAATTTTCCCTCGGGATTGGTTCTTTACTGGTTGGTGAATAATGTTTTATCCATCGTTCAACAGTACTACATTAACAAAAAGCTGGCATAAGGGACGAGCTATGAATATCCAAGAGGCGGAATTTGAAGGCAAAACAGTTGATCAGGCCATTGAGGCCGCCTGTGAACACTTTGGTGTCCCTTCGGAAGACCTTGAGGTGGAAATCATTACTTATGGCTCTACAGGGCTTTTCGGCTTAGGTGGGAAAAAGGCCCGAATCAAGGCCCGTATAAAACCTGAGCGCCTTCTGGCCGAACGGGCCCAAAGGGCGGAAGAAATCCTCAAAGGAATTCTGGAAAAAATGGATCTCGAAGCAGACCTTCTCCCGGAAATAAATGAGGACGGAATCAAGCTTGAGATCAAAAGTCCTGATGCTGGCCTGATCATCGGCCAGGGTGGCAGTACCCTTGAGGCCTTGGAGTATCTGGTCAACAAACTTACGGCCCGCCAACTCGGCCAGGGAGCCAAAATTGTCCTTGATGTCGAGGGTTATCGGGGGCGCCATGTCGAGGCCTTGGAAGAACTGGCCCGGAAGACTGCCCATCAGGTCCGCCGCACTGGCAAAAGTGTCACTCTTAAGCCCATGAGTGCCAGAGAAAGGCGGATAATCCATCTGGCCTTAAAAGAAGAGCCCCGAATCAAGACCAAAAGCATCGGTAGCGGCGAGCGACGCCGGGTGGTAATCTTTGTAGAAAAAGGACGAGGAGAGAAGAAAGCCCGTCCTCGCCACTGATGTCTCGAGGTCTTCTAGA
>NZ_JBPMLP010000017.1:0-7942 GCF_054026695.1 Thermosulfuriphilus sp. | reverse complement strand
CAAGACAAAAATAGCCAACCAAATCGGAGGCCTCATAGACTTCATTAAACGCTCCTCCCCAAGAGCTTGTGAGCTATCTGAACAGCAAAACCCTCAACCTGCTCCCGCAAGGCTTTGCGCACCTCTTCTATCTCCTTCATCACCTGCGTGAGCATTTGCTCCTTCCTGGCCTCGGCCTCCTTGGTGGCCGCATCAAGGATATTCTTCTCCTCCTGCTTACCTTGAGCCTTCAGCTCCTCTCGCTTCTTGGCTGCCTCCGTCCGGGCCTCGGCCAAACGGCGATTGTAGTTCTCCAGAAGTTGCTCCGCACTTTCTGAAAAACGCTGAATATCCTGCTCCAGGCCAGAAAAGTGCTCCTCCCGCTGCCCGAGGATGCGCATGATAGGCTTAATAAGGATGGCATTAAGAATGAAGGTGAGAATGAGAATTTTTACAATCTGTACCCATAAAGTTATATCAAGTGATATCATCCTTAACCTCTCGTTCTAGCGAAAATCTCTCCCCTTACTGAATGGTCATTCATGCTTTGGAGCTTCTACATCATTTTAAAAACGGTGTCAACGGCTTTTTTCCCGTCATTTTGACAACTTTTTGTGACTATTGGAACATAAAGCGCCGCATTCGAATGTTAAGCAGAAGGCCAATCCCGATCATGGTAGTCAATACAGAAGATCCCCCATAGCTAAATAGGGGCAAAGGAACACCGACTACCGGCATCATCCCTACCACCATGGCGATGTTTATCACTGCTTGCCAGAAAACCATGGCCACTATTCCAAAGGCCAAAAAGCTTCCGAAACGCTCTTTGGAGCGGGCGGCGATAGAAAGGCCCCTTAGGAGGAGAAGAAGGTATAGGCTAACCACGGCCACAGCCCCAAGAAAACCCCACTCTTCAGCAAAGACTGAAAAGGCAAAATCTGTGTGTCTTTCGGGCAAGAAGTTGAGTCGGCTCTGGGTTCCTGAAAGATAACCTTTGCCAAGTAGCCCCCCCGATCCCACAGCAATCTTGGATTGAATTACATGGTAGCCACTTCCTAAAGGATCGAGCTCCGGCCGCAAGAAGACTTCTATCCGCCGACGCTGGTAAGGCTTCAAGTTAGCCCAGACAAACGGTAGGGAAAATACAGCACCGGCGGCCATGGAGACAAGGACCGGCCAACGAATCCGTACTAAAAGAAGCATGGAAATGTAGATCAGGATCAGAAGACCGGCCGTCCCCAAATCCGGCTCTTCCATAATAAGCCCTGCCGGCAGGGCCACTAAAAGGCTGGGGATGACCAGATCTTTAAAGCCGTAGCCCTCTGCAGGATCCCGACGGTAAAAATAACTGGCCAAGACAATCACAATGGCCAATTTGGCAAATTCTGAAGGCTGAACATTGGCAAACCCCAAGGAGAGCCAACGCCGTCCCCCTCCGACCTCCTTGCCAATAAAAAGGACCAGGACCAAACTGACGACACAAAGAATATAAATGATCGGGGCCCATTTATAAAACCACCGGTAATCAATAAAGAGGAGAAAAAGCATAAAAACAAGACTGATCAAATACCAATTGAGCTGTTTTAGATAAAAAAGGCCTCCTCCCTTGGTCAAGGTAGAGGAAGCGCTATAAAGATTGATGGCCCCCAGAGCCATAATAAGGAGGATGATTCCCAACAAGACCCAGTCAAAGTGAGAAAGATACCTTTTATCGAACATAGGCGATCTTTACTCCCCTAGGAGAGGGAAGGGGTTTTTTCTTCTGGAAATAGGCCTCAAGGATCCTCTTGACCAAAGGAGCCGCCACACTTCCCCCGTGGCCTCCGTGCTCCACCAAGACCACTACGGCCACCTCTGGTGCATCAGCCGGAGCATAAGCAGCAAACCAGGCATGATCCCGATATTCATAGGGAAGGTCCTCAGTTTTAACCCGTTTTTTACCCATCCGTACGACCTGAGCGGTTCCGGTTTTGCCAGCCACCAAGATATCTTTCATTTTGGAGGCCTCTCCAGTCCCTTCTTCAACCACCCCGATCAAGGCCTTCTTTATCCGCCTGAGAGTCTCTTGAGAAAGACCCAAGCGACCGTTTTCTTCCACACTCACCCTGGCTACTTCTCGGCCCTCAGGATCAAGGACTCTCTGTAAGTAGAGGGGGCGATAAAGATGGCCCCCATTGGCCACAGCAGCCATCATCCTTACTATCTGGATGGGGGTAACAAGGGTGTATCCCTGACCAATAGCCATAATGAGGCTTTCCCCCTCATGCCATCTTTCTCCAAAACGCCTCTTCTTCCAAGAAGTGTCTGGGACAAGCCCGGTCTTTTCGGAGAAAAGTTTGATGCCTGTCTTCCGCCCCAGGCCAAAGGCCCGGGCATAGCGGGCCATAACGTCTGCCCCCAGCAGTTCTCCAAGATGGTAAAAATAGACATCACAGGACTCCACAATGGCCATCTCTAGATTCACCCATCCATGCCCCCCTGGCTTCCAGCATCTGAAGGCCCTTCGACCAAACCGGTAATAGCCTGGGCAGAAAACCCTTGCTTCTGGTGAGACGGCCCCTTCCTCAAGGGCGGCAGCGGCAGTAATGATCTTAAAGATGGACCCTGGAGAATAAGTCCCCTGAATGGCCTTGTTCTCCAGGGGCCTCAAGGGATTATTCACCAAAGCCAACCACTCCTGAGGACTCAGCCCCGAAGAAATCTTTTCCAAATCAAATGACGGACTACTGGCCAAGGCCAGGAGCCTGCCGGTCTTTACATCCATCACAATGGCTGCCCCAGCCCGATCTTTGAAAACTGACTGAGCTACCTTTTGAAGATCAAGATCTATAGAAAGAACCAAGGTCTTTCCAGGTCGGGGAGGGAGCTCTTTGATTACCTGAATAATTCTTCCGTGGGCATCGACCTCTACCCTTCGTTCTCCCTCTACCCCATGAAGCCAGGGTTCAAAGGCCCTTTCTATCCCTGTACGCCCAATGCGGTCCCCTGGACGATATTTTTCAAAACGGGGATCCCGAAGCTCCTTAGGACTTATCTCTCCGAGATAACCTATAAGATGAGCAGCAGTGTTTCGGTGAGGATAGTATCTTTTAGGCTCCACCTGGATGAAGATCCCCGGTAGCTTGTAGCGCCTGGCTTCGATCCGGGCCACTGTCTGGCGATCAAGGTCTCGGGCCAAAATCACCGGACGAAACGGAGCCCTCTGTCTCTGGGCCGCCAAATTCTGACGAAGGAGTTCCTCATCTATTCCCGAAAGCCGAGAGATCTCCTTCAGAAGGGCCTCCATATCCTTTACATCCTCAGGAATTACCGAAAGGTTAAAACAAGGCCTCACCCCTGCCAGAAGCCGGCCCTCACGATCAATAATATTGCCTCGAGGGGGGGGAATGAGGACTCGACGGATGCGATTCTCCTCGGCCCTGAGACGATATTCATGACCGTGGAGAATTTGCAGAAACCACAACCTGACGATAAGAACCGAAAATAGAATCAAAACCAGACCGTAGGCCAGGTTGAAACGGGTTCTCAAGGCGCCATTGTCTGATTCTTCAAAACGTCGAAGCTTCATTTCCGCCCTAGAGTTCCTCTGCAAGCCCAACAACCAAGCGCATCTTTTTCAAGATGCTCCAGAAGACCGGGAAAAGAAGGGCTAAGGCCACCGCTTGGTAAAGAAGGCGACTAAAAAAGCCCTCCCCTACCTCCCCTGCATAGACAAACCGGATAATAAAAATCAGTAAACCCTCCAGAAGGAGAACTACCCAGAAGGTCAAAAGAACCCCCTCCAGAGGCCGCCGAAAGAGGAATTTGGCCTGAAGGGCCCTAACGAAGAAAAACCCCAAAGGATAAGTGATAATATGAGGTCCCAGAAAATATCCAGAAAAGGTGTCCATAAGCAGCCCCCAGAGGAGGGCTATCAAGAGCCCTCCTCCTCGAAGATCAAAAAGACCAAGGATAATCACCAGCAGAAGATAAAAGTCAATCCGCAACCAGGAAAATCGAGACAAAAATGCCAGAGAGAAAACAAGAAGGAAGATCCCCAGCAGGATAACCAGCAGGGAAAACAAGAATTCTCTCCTAGAATCTCTCTTGGTTCGCAAGACTGCTTCTCCGCAGGATGACCAAAACTTCTTCGATATCCTCCAGATTGATAGCTGGTCTGACCTCAACCCTCTGGAAGAGGCCCTCTTGTCGGTCAGGTAATACCCGTTTGACAATTCCCACCAAAAGCCCCTTGGGAAAAATTCCATCAAGACCAGAGGTGATCAGGAGATCTCCCTCCCGGACATCGGCCTCCATGCTTACATATTCGAGATTACAGGTTTCTGAACCCTGGCCCCGAAGGATGCCCCGGGCCCTTGAACGCTGAACGACAACATCGACAGCACTGTTAGGATCAGTTATCAACATTACCTTGGCATAGTTGGGAGTGACCCCCAATATCTGACCGACTACTCCCCCCACAGTGATGACGGCCATCCCCTCCTCAAGCCCCTCATCTCCTCCAAGGTCAATGATCAGACTCCGAAACCACATAGAGGGATCTCTACCGACCACCTGGGCCGAGAGCGAAGCGTAGGGAAGGCTCTGCTTGAGCTCCAAAAGTTTTTTCAGGCGGGCATTGGCAATGAGGGCCTCTCGATATTCCACCAACCGGGCCCTGAGCTTGGCGACTTCCTTTTTGAGGGCTTCGTTTTCTTGCTTGGTGTGGACAAGAAGGACATAGCCTTCAAGGAGCTCTTTCGCTCCAGAGATCCCTTGAGAGAGGAACTTCTCTGCGGGGGCAAAGATTTCAACAAGGATCTTCTGGGCAAAACTAAAGCGAGGCCCCTGCTCGACACTCAGACCGATTAGGGCAAATACCAGGGTGGCCGCCACCCCGAGGAAAAGCCATCTGGCCCAAAAGGATCGCCCACGCACGAAAAAGCTACTGGATCATAATTTCTCTTAAGACGTGAATATTATCTAGTGTTTTACCAGAACCCAGGACCACCGAAGAGAGGGGATCATCGGCAATAATCACCGGAAGGGAGGTCTCTTGACGGATGAGTTTATCCAGATTACGCAAAAGGGCCCCACCTCCAGTAAGGACAATACCTTTATCTACTATGTCAGCAGCCAGCTCTGGAGGCGTCTGTTCAAGGGCCACCTTGACCGTCTCCAGGATAGTCTCCACCTGCTCCTTGATGGCCTCCTTGACCTCCCCGGCATCGATAGTGATCGTCTTTGGAACTCCAGTAACAAGATCCCGGCCTTTAATGTCCATTGTCTCGTAGGGCTCCTCCGGAAGAACGTTGCCGATGGTGATTTTGATATTTTCGGCGGTATGTTCGCCGATGAGGAGGTTGTATTTGCGTTTGATATATTGAAGAATGGCTTCATCCATCTTATCTCCAGCCACCCGGACCGACTTACTGTAGACAATGCCAGCCAGCGAGATTACGGCTACCTCCGTGGTACCCCCACCAATATCAACTACCATGTTGGCCGTAGGCTCGGTAATGGGAAGTCCAGCTCCAATAGCTGCTGCCATGGGCTCTTCTATGAGATAGACCTCCCGGGCCCCAGCACTCTCAGCACTCTCCTTAACCGCCCGCTTTTCCACCTGGGTAATTCCAGAAGGCACACTAATGACAATTCTCGGTCGCACCAAGGTTCGTCGATTGTGGACCTTGCGAATAAAGTAGCGAAGCATGGCCTCGGTGACCTCAAAGTCGGCAATAACCCCGTCTTTCATGGGACGGATGGCAATGATATTGCCCGGCGTCTTACCCAGCATCATCTTGGCTTCTTTGCCTACGGCCAGTACCTTGTTGTTACGACCATCTTTTTTGACAGCCACCACCGAAGGTTCCCTAAGGACAATGCCCTTTCCCTTAACATAGACCAGGGTATTAGCCGTACCCAGATCAATGGCCATATCGGTAGAAAGCCAACCAAAAAGGGAATCAAGGATCATGGCTAGTTACCACCTACCCATCAGGCTTAAAGCCTGATTTATCTTTTTGTTTTTCTTAAATATTGTCGCTTTAAAGCGGAGGTAAGTTACCAGATGGACCTTGCCCTGACAAGGATTAAACCCCATTTTTCCAGAAGAATAGGGCCTATACAAGCGCTTTTATTGCCTAGGCCAAAGGGGGTGTGTTAAGTGAGAAGACCTATGGTTCGGCATCCGGCTGTAGCCGGCCAGTTTTATCCAGCAGACCCTTCTGCCTTGAGGCGGATGATCGAGGCCTATCTCGAGCCAGGCAGACAAAGACTGGCCCGGGCGGCGATCTGCCCCCATGCAGGTTATATATACTCTGGACCGGTGGCCGGAGCAGTTTATTCTCGCCTCGTCATTCCCGAAGATGTAGTCATCATTGGGCCCAACCATCATGGACTCGGGGAACCGGCCGCCCTTATGGCCGAAGGACGCTGGGAGATGCCTTTTGGCCCTGTGGAGATAAACTCCTCTTTGGCGGAACTCCTCCTTGAAGAAAGTCAAGTTGTCGCCGACGACCCCAGAGCCCACCTTTACGAACATTCTCTAGAAGTCCAGGTTCCATTTATCCAATACCTACGGCCAGAAGTAAAAATAGTCCCCTTGTGTCTTTCCTGGTTACATTATCCAGAATGCGAGGAAATTGGCCTAGCTGTAGCCCGAGCCATCAAAGCCTGGGCCCAGCCTGTCCTCATTGTCGCCAGTACTGACATGACTCACTATGAATCTCAAGAAATAGCCAAGGCCAAAGACGGCCTAGCCGTCGAAAAGATACTTGCCCTTGATCCCCGAGGCCTGTTAGAAACGGTGGCGGCTAACCGTATTTCGATGTGCGGAGTAATCCCGACAACCGTGGCCCTGATCGCCGCCAAGGCCCTGGGGGCCCGGAAGGCTGAACTGATACGTTATGCCACCTCAGGAGACATCACTGGTGACTACGCCCAGGTTGTCGGTTATGCTGGCTTGATCGTGGAGTAGAATTATGACTACAGTAAAGACCCGTTTTCCACCCAGCCCAACCGGTCACCTCCATATAGGGGGGGCCAGGACGGCTCTTTTCAACTGGCTTTTTGCCCGCCATCACGGGGGGAGCTTCGTCTTGCGCTTTGAAGACACTGATCGCGAACGCTCCCGGCCGGAATACGCCCAGGCCATCCGGGAGGCCATGGAGTGGCTGGGCCTTAACTGGGATGAAGGCCCTTATTACCAAAGCCAGCGTCTTGAACTTTACCGGGAGCATATTGAGCGCCTAGTAGCCGAAGGCAAGGCTTACTGGTGTCGGTGTAGCCCTGAGGAACTAGAGGCCAAGAGGGAAAAAGCTTTGGCTGAAGGACGAAAACCTAAATATGACGGGGCCTGCCGGGACCTAGGCCTTGGCCCGGGGCCAGGGAGGGTGGTTCGCTTCCGAATCCCTCCTACGGGAAGTACCGTAGTGGAAGACCTCATCAGAGGCCCGGTGGCCTTTGATCATCAGGAGCTGGACGATTTTATTATCCTTCGTTCCGATGGAATCCCCACTTATCACTTTGCTGTGGTAATAGACGACATGACCATGGGGATTACCCATGTCATTCGTGGAGACGACCATCTTAACAACACACCTAAACACATCCTCCTTTTTGAGGCCCTGGGGGCCTCTGTTCCAAGATTTGCCCATGTCCCTATGATCCTTGGGCCAGACCGGACCAGACTCTCTAAAAGACATGGGGCCATGAGTGTTCTGGCCTATCGTGAGGCCGGATATCTGCCTCAGGCCCTGATCAACTATCTGGTACGGTTGGGGTGGTCTTATGGAGATCAGGAGATCTTCAGCCTGGAGGAGCTGATAGAGAAATTCAGCCTGGAGAATATCGGCCGCTCGGCAGCTGTCTTCAATCCAGATAAACTCCTCTGGTTAAATGCTCATTATATCAAGGAAGAGTCGGTCGAAAGCCTGGCCCGGCTGGTACGCCCCTTTCTGGCCCGCCTGGGGATCAGGGAGCC
>NZ_JBPMLP010000016.1:0-7894 GCF_054026695.1 Thermosulfuriphilus sp. | reverse complement strand
ATGGCCGATATGCCTGTCTGGATAAAATCTTGGGGATAAACCCGAGCTACAGGATTGATCGGGAGCCCATTTATGTCATGGGCCTTTCCACTTATAGGTGGTGGTCCGCCATCAAGGGGGCGCCCCAGACCGTCAAAGACTCGTCCGAGGCACTCCTCAACAGAGACCCGATACCTAAAAGACTCTCCTTTAAAACGGACCCGGCTCCTAGTAGTAGAAAGCCCAGAGGTGCCCTCAAAGACCTCCAGAACGGCCGCTTCCTCAGAGACCGCCAATACCCTGGCCAATCTAGACCGGCCATTTTCATCTATAACTTCGGCAAGTTCATGATAACCGACTCCTTGAATCCCTTTGACTACCACTAGAGGTCCTTGAATACTATCAAGCCCTAGGTATTCTAGGGCCGTCTTCATGAGCTTTTTCTCCTTTCAATAGTTGCTTAAATTCATTCTCTACCTGCCTCAAGATTTGTTCAAATGGTTTTAAATCATCACCCGGATAGCTGAACTTCATTCGGTGGATTTCTTGTAGTACCGGAAGCTCGAGGAGACGATAAAGGGGAATTCGTTTAGCTATCGCCTCTTTCATACCCTTAATAAAACGGAGAATAATTTCCATCATGATTATCTGTTTTCCTGCCGGACAGTAGGTATCAATAGGATCAAAGGCGCTTTGTTGGAGAAAGTCTTCTTTGAGAAGCCTGGCCGCTTGGATGATCATTTTCTGATCATCTGGAAGGGCATCCTCACCGATAAGTGAGACAATATTCTGGAGTTTGGCATCTTCTTTGAGAATAGAAAGGGCCTCTTCCCGAATGTTTAAGAAGTCAAAATTCTTTTTCTTTTTCCACCAGGGGGCCACAGCCTTTGTATATCCACTGTAGCTCTCCAAATAATTTATAGCCGGGAAATATCTGGCGCTGGCCAGCTCCTTATCAAGGGCCCAGAAAGTGGCGACAAAACGCTTAGTGTGTTGGGTTACTGGCTCTGAAAAATCTCCCCCTGGGGGAGAAACGGCCCCGATAATCGAAACCGATCCCTTTTTGCCTGCCAAGGTCTCCGCTATTCCGGCCCGTTCGTAGAATTCCGCCAACCTGGAAGCCAAATAGGCTGGGAATCCTTCTTCGGCAGGCATCTCTTCCAGACGGCCGGAGATCTCTCGTAAGGCTTCTGCCCAACGGCTGGTCGAATCAGCCATCAGAGCTACGTGATAGCCCATGTCTCGATAATATTCGGCAATGGTTATTCCGGTATAGATACTGGCCTCTCTGGCAGCTACTGGCATATCTGAGTGTTGGCAATAAGGATAGTTCTTTGGATAATTGGATAAGAGGTTGCTTGCTTCGGGGGTCAATGAGCTTGGGAAAATCTGTCAACACGCCGGTCATCTCATTTCCCCGTTCGCCACATCCTATATAGACAATGATATCGGCATCAGCCCACTTGGATAGTTGGTGTTGAGTGACGGTCTTTCCTGTACCAAAACCGCCCGGGATGGCCGCAGACCCCCATTTGGCCAAGGGAAAGAAGAAATCAATGACCCGTTGTCCGGTAAACAGGGGCTCATCTGAGCAGAGTCTCTTTTTGACAGGTCTGGCCTTCCTGACTGGCCAGCGTTGGTAGAATTTTATCTTTCGGCGCTGCCCGTGAGCCTCTATTACTGCTAGGTTATCCTCCAGGCTATAAGGCCCCTCTGGGGCTATCCAGACGAGAAGGCCTTCTGCATCAGGGGGGACCATCAGGTGGTGGATAATCCTTTCTGTTTCTCGGATCTCGCCGATTATCTCTCCGCCTTTGACCTTTTGGCCCGTCTTGGCTATAGGCCTAAAAGGCCAGATCCGTTCCCGAGACAGGGCCACGCCGGCCTTTCCTCGCTGGATAAAAGCTCCAGTGGTCTCAAAGAGTCGACTTAAGGGACGCTGAATGCCGTCAAAGATCTGGCCGATAAGCCCGGGGCCCAGTTCCACAAAGAGGGCCAGCCCCTGACCAAAGACTACATCCCCTGGTCTGCGTCCAGTGGTGTCTTCATAGACTTGGATAGTGGCCTGGTCCTGCCAGAGTTCGATGACTTCGCCTACAAGGCGTTGCTGGCCTATTTCGACCATCTCGTTCATTGAGAGCCCCTGGGCGCCTCTGACTTTGATTACGGACCCACTAATATAGGTAATTACAGAAGGGCTCTCAGTCTTGGAGGACACGAACTGCCTCCCAGATCTCCCTTTGGATCCTTTCTTCAAGGCGCCTCAGCCTGGCCGTAAGGGTGTTGTCATAAAGGATTTTACCATCGGCGGTATAAACCCGGACTCCAGATTCTACCTGAGAAGTAGTCTTAAGGGTGATTTGTCGTCCTTTACCCAGCCTCTCGATTGCTCTGCGCAAGGGACCTTCATCCCCAGGGACAGCCTCCACGATGAAGGTTTCCCCTGGAAGATTATCCAAGGCATCTTTTAAAGCTTTAAGGAGAAACGGCTCGTAGTCTGGGTGTTGTCGGACCGTCGAAAGTTCTTTTTTTATCTCTTTTAAAGCTTCTTTAAGGATAGTTTCTCTTAATCTGGTCAGGCGGTCTCTGGCCGTCAATTCGGCAGCATCGATGATTTTTGGGGCCTGAACATGGGCCTCGGCCCGTAAGCGTCTGAGTTCTGTCTCTAGCTCTCTGGTAACCTTTTCCTTGACCTCCTTAAGAAGGACTTCCGCCTTGCTCTGGCTCTCAAGAAGAACTTTTTCTGCCTCTCGCTGGCCTTCCTTCCTGATGGCTAGACAAAAAAGATCTATCTCTCCCCCAACAAGCATCTCAACCCCTTAAAAGTCTGGCAATTTTGTCGGTGACTCGGCTTCGTTGATGGGGGCCGTTGGTGTCTGGGATTTCCAAGATTAAAGGCCCTCCTGGTTTAAGGAGCAACCTGTCTATCAGGCGTCGATTTTTCTCGGCCAAAGACTCGGTGATCAGTACCAGAGAAACCTCTGGGCTCAGGTTTTGGAGAATCTCCTGAGACTCTTCTGGAGACTCTACAGGCCGGCTATCTATCCCCGCCAGGGCAAAGGCCAGAGAAGTCCTTTTATCGGCGATGACAAATATCCTTCCAGACATCAAAGACGGGCAAGGATCATGATGGCCACAATGAGGCCATAGATGGCAATCCCTTCAGCCAATCCTAAAAAAATGATGGCCCGGCCAGCCAATTCAGGGCGCTCACTAATGGCTCCCATGGCCGCCGAACCGACGACGGCTACTGCTAATCCAGCACCAAGGCTTGAGGCCCCAACAGCGATAGCGGCAGCTAGAAACCCCAAACCGTTCCCCTTGCCTCCTGTTGAGGAACCCGCCATCGCCAGGGCTGGGGACAAGCAAAAAACGATAGTTAGAATCAAACTACCAATCAAGGCCTTCATGTTACCTCCCTATCTAAAGGGATTATTTTCGGATCTCTTGAGTAAGAGGACGGAAAGGTTCTCCACCCCCACGGAAAAACCGGCTGAAAAATTCATAATATTCCAGACGAAGTGTCTGGATGGAGACTACCAGCCCTTCAAGCAAAATGATAAACACGTTCCCGAAGGCTACCACCAGCCAATAGCTCCATCCTTTCTCTCCTCCTTGGGCCAATAGATCAGCCAGAGAAAAGACAGCGACAAACAAGGCAGCGTGAGTCAGGGCAAAGGCTGCGATTCGAATGAAGGAAACAGTGGCTGTAAAATAGCGTAAAAGTCCATCAAAGACCTCGATAATGCTTTCCACAAGACCGCTGAAAACTCCGGTCTTAAAAAGGCTGGTATTATGTTCCTTTCGGAAGAAATAAAGATAAAGGGGACGATGGAGGATCATCAAAGATGTAAGAACCCCAGCCCCCCAACCAAAGGCCCTGATCTCTTTCTGGCTGATTGTTCCGCTGAGGAGATAACGGGTGAGGAGACCCATGGCTAGCCAGTAAAGAAGAGCGCCAGCCAACCCCCCTGTAGAGAGAAGGACTTCGTATTTTTTCAGACGGACAATGTTGATCAGGTTGAGGATTACTCCCAGGGAAAGAACCGCCAGACCAAAGAAAAGGGAGACCTCCATAAAGGTGTTGATATTCCTCAGGGGATGAAGCCAGAGGGCCGGGAGGACATCTTCAAGACCAAAGAGACTGCCATAAAGGAGGCCAAAGATCATGGAGCTGACACCACATTCCATAAGGATAATGCCATAGTCCATATAGCGAGGTATCCGGCGGAAGATGAAATAACCTACTCATAGCCAAAATCATTCCCTGCCCCAGATCGCCAAACATCATCCCGAACATTAACAAAAAAGTTATAGCCAGGAAGGCGGTGGGTTCGATCTCCTCGTAGGCAGGAGTGCCATATAGGCTTACCAATCCTTCAAAAGGACGGATTAGGTAAGGATTGTTAAAGAGGATCGGAATCCTGATGATTCCTCGACGAACCTCTCAGATCTCATCAGGAGCAATTATTTCTATCTGAGCCTTCCCTTTGCTAAGGTTGGTGATTTCTCGCCCAATTTTTTTGACCAGTCTTTTAGGAACCCAGCCGGTAATGACATAGATTTTTTCTACTTTGCCCAAAAAACGTCGGGCCGACAGGATCATCCGGGCCCAGAGGGCCCGTTCTCGGAGTTCTAAAAGTTATTGTCCATAACGTTGACGGATCTCTTCTAACTTGTTTTTTATATCTTTCAGTTTTTCTTTTAATTCTTGGATTTCTTTTTCCAATCTCTGGAGTATCTCTCCACTTTTGCCAACAATCTCGGAAGGGAGATCAATCTTTTCCAAGAAAACTCCTTTGAGGGCCCTTTCCAGGAGGGGTTGTTCCCTTTTGAGACCAAAGACAAGGACAATGGCCCGTTCTTCCAAAGAGCCTAAGCTGAAGGTGGCGTGGTGAATCCGGGCTAGGGCCTCCTCAAGTTTGGGGATTGAGCTCTGGGGGATCAACCCGAGAGAGGCCTTAGCGTAGTGAAGGCTCTTCAAGAGTGAAAGGTCAAGGTCGGGAGGCAAAAGATGGAGCTTTTCAGCCAGCCCCAACCTTTCGGCCATCTCTTGATCTTTTTAGATTCTTCTTTTGAGAGATAGCTCCCAGGGCTTCTTTTTGGATAAAGGCTAACTCCTCTTGAAGGCGGAAGATCTCTTTTTCAGGAACAATGACTTCTTTTAGTACAGGAGGACTGGAGGAAATTTCAAGTTCCTTGATAAGGGAGTTTATCTCTTCAACTATATTTTGATAGTCTTCCCAAAGGCCAGGATCGATCTCTCCAACATAGCCCAGAGGTCCCAAGGGAGTTTTTTCCACCCGGATAAGATGAAGCAGACGGATTCGGGCGAGATAGGCCGTTGCCGAAGAGATATATTCTTCCGGAACCCTAATACTTATACGAACTAACTTTTCGGGCCTAAACACCTTGGGCCTCCAGGGAAGCCCCTTGCAAGGGGACTGGGAGGGTTCTCTTCAAAAGGGGGATCCCCAGCTCAATGGCGGTAAGGAGCCGCTCCAGGCCTTTGATCTCTAGTTCTTTTAAGAGAAGATAGGCAGCCTCTAGGCCTATGTGGAAGGGGTTCTCTCGGCCTATCCAATGGAGCTCTTTGGCCAGGAGGGTCTCAAGTAGCGGGCTTATTTCAGAGAAGTCTCGGGCCCGAGAGAGTAATTATCGATAACAAGAGGGAAGAAAGTTGATGAAGTCTTTTAGTTCCGAGGCTCTGGTCAGAGCCCCTAGAGTCTTGAGCTTTAATAGGCCTCCAGGATAAGTCAAATAGCCAATAATCTCTTCTGGACTCAGATGATAGATATATTTGAGTCGACAGATACTGACTAGGTTTTCTTTATCAATAAGAAGGCCGATAAGCCTCTGGCTTCGAATTCTGTCTGTCCGCCTCAGGGCCTTTAAAGATTCTACTAAGGCCTCCAAAGCGGCCATGTCTAATGCCTTCTCTAAAGGAAAGGGCCTTGCCTGGGCCTTGAAAAGAGGCCAAGCCCTTTTCAGGGGTCGGTAAAAGTAGGTTCCCCTGAGTCGCTCTATAAGGTTGGCAATGGTTCCTGTTTTCAGAAGATCTTGGAAATCAAGATCATTCAGGCCTTTCAGGGGATAAAGGAGCTCCCGGGCCTGAGTGGTCTTCTGCCAAAATAAAGCCCGAATCACAAGCTTTAGATTTTCGGCCTCGTAGCCCCTGAGGAGGGCCTTTAAGAGAGAGACTCCACAGCGGGGAGCGATCTTGAGAAGACGCTCATAATCCTTGAAGAGGGCCTCGTAAAGTTTAGTAACGAGGTCATGAAAGTGGCTGGTCTTCAAAGAGGCCAAATAAGGGGCATAAACAGTGCCAGTGAGATAACGTAGGATTTCTTTTAGGTCTCGGGCCATCAAAAGATAGTGCCAGTCAGACTCTTTAAGCAATCTTCCCTTTAAGCCCTTGGTCTTGGCCTGAACAAAGGAATATCTTAGGGCTTGAAGGATCATGCCTTAAGGATTTCGCTGACCAATCTGGCTACCAGGGATTTTTTTTGTTGTTGCCAGCTTGCCTTAATCCTGGCCATATAGTCTTTTGTCTTTTCTTCGATTTCTCGGGCCTCCTTTTGGGCCTCAGAGAGGATCTCCTTGAGTTTTTTCTCGCGGAAGGCCTCGATTTCGGCCTTCTTTTCTCCAATGATCTTCTGAGCCTCTTTTTGAGCCGCAGATAGGATCTCCCGGGCCTTGACCTGGGCCTTTTTGACCTCTTCCCAAGCTTCCCGGTCGGCCTGGATGATCTTTTCTAGACCTTTTTCCATTTTTTAATTTCCCTCGGAAGCATTCTTTTTATTTTCAGGATGACAGAGCTGATAAAAGGGACAATGGTGACATTCATGGATTTTCTGGGCGTAGGTCCCCATGACTCGCCCCTCACACATGGTACCAGCAATGGCCCAACAGATACGTCCGAAATAAGGATAGGCCGGACACCGTCGGGAGGGGTCCCTCTCAATGCCACACTTCATGTATTCCCAACAGGGGGTTTTCTGATCGTCTTCTTCACTCTGATAAGGGAAATAAAGAGTAAAGGTGCTTCCTAGGCCTACTTTGCTTTTGACCCTGATAAATCCTCGATGTTCTTCCATAATTTTGCGAACAATGGACAATCCTAGCCCTGTACCGATGCCGATCTTCTTAGTGGAATAAAAGGGTTCGAAGATCAGCTCCAATTCCTCTTGCGGGATACCTCGTCCAGTATCGCTTACTGAAACTGTCACCAAGGTGATCTCATTGGTGAATTCAGTGCCTGTCCGGACGACAATGGTTCCTCCCCCGGGTAAGAGGGCATCTATGGCGTTGGTAATCAAGTTGCCGATGGCCTGTTTGACCGAATCATGGTCAAAATAGACCTGGGGGAGGTCCGGAGTATATTCTTCGACAATCTTTATCTTTTCCTGGGAGCAGATATCGCAGAAGAATTCCACCCCTTCTTTGACTGGCTGGTTTATATCTCCTCGTTTAAGCTTAAAGTGACCTTCGGCAGAAAGGATAAGAATGTCTCGAAGGATAGACTCCAGTCTGGCGGCCTCAGAAAGGATTACCTTGACGTATTCCTTCTCTCGAGTACCTTCGGGGATACGTTTATTGAGCCTTCGGGCCATTCCCCCCAGGGCTGCCAAGGGATTTCTTATTTCATGGGCGATGTCAGCGGTAAGCCTTCCTAAGGCCGAGAGTTTTTCAGCTTCAATGAGTTTTTTCTGCATTTTTTTTAGATTTTCTAAAGAATCCGCCAAACGCTGATTGAGTTTTTCTATCTCTTCTTTGTCCCGACGAAGCTTTTCTGAAAGAAGACCTAAAGGAATGGCAATCAGATAGAGAAAAGAGATTCTTAAGGCCAAATCCGTCCAGTGGATGTGACCTGGATAATGGCTAACATTTACCAGATAAAGACTAGCGGCTACAG
>NZ_JBPMLP010000015.1:0-13793 GCF_054026695.1 Thermosulfuriphilus sp. | reverse complement strand
GGCCGCCAGATACCCTGTCACGGATCCGGCCAAGACGGCGAGGTCCGCTCCGGAGCCCCATGGCCCAAACCACGCTTTATTACCAAGGAAGGCCTCGTCCTCGATCAGGCCACCGGCCTCACCTGGCTCCGAATGGCTGATATCAGCGGCCAGCCGGTAACCTGGAGCCAGGCCTTGGAGCTCATTACCAGGATCAATGCCCAACGGTTAGAGGGCCGCACGGACTGGCGCCTGCCCAACATAAACGAACTCGAGACCCTGGTCGATTGTTCACGCCACCACCCGGCCCTCCCTGGAGGACATCCCTTTGTCGGCATCCGGGATGTATATTGGTCTTCGACCACCAGTTTCTTTGAGACCGACTGGGCCTGGGCCCTTTACCTTCACAAAGGGGCCCTGGGTGTAGGACTCAAAAGACGGAAAAACTTCTTTGTCTGGCCAGTCTCTGGAGGTCTTTAGGACTCGGCTTTCTTGATCTCTGATTTCTCCATAAGATCGGCAAAACTCTTAAGCCGAGCTCCTTCTTTATCATATTCGTCAAGGATAGCCTTGATCTTTCGGAAATAAGGAAGATAGGGCTTGAGGTAGAGAAAGACTAACTTGGCCAAGATGTAAAGAAGAACAAAAACAAAGATATAGCCTACGGAATCACCTAGATAGGGGATCTTAAACGGTAGGGGAAACTCCACAGAGAAGAAACGGTACTGCATCCAGCCCAGGGCAAAAGGAGCCGGCCAGAGAGAGGCCGCCGAGTAGGCAATGGAGAGAAAGAGGATCTTGCCAAAAACCTCATTGGCCCGATCATTAAAGATCTTATAGGCCTCTTTATCCCCGGCCTCAATGGCCTCTACCGAAAGATTGTTCCACTTGACAAGCTCGCCGTTTAAGCGATCAAGGTAGGCCTTGTTGAAGAGGAAAACAAAAGAGATGGTAAATTCTCCAATAATTACGGTAATCAGGGCCACCAGAAAGGTCCCCAGAAAAAATCCTATCAATGGATCCGAAACCAGACGGTAAAGGGGGATGAAGACTTTGTCCAGATAAAGATAAAACTGAAGCTCAGAGATCATCGACACTTCCTTAACATAAAATAGGCTTTTAAGGGGGGCAAAAGCCCCCCTCTTTAACTTAATACGGAGGAACGATGCTGTAGCCCAAGAAGCCCTTCGAAGTGTAACGCAGACCAACATAGATGGCCAAGAGGACAAAGAGCCTCTTTAGCCAGATATCCGGGATATACTTCTGGGTCCGCGGGCCAATCATGGAGCCGATAAAAATCCCGATAAGCTCCGTACCGATAAAAGGCCACCAGACGGTCACCCCTTTAAGGACGATGTAGGTGAAGATACCAACGATCATCTTCACCAAGACGATAAAGGCCGATGTTCCGGCAACGATGAACATGGGCAACTTGACGATGTCAGTCATAAAGGGCACAAGCAAGAATCCGCCACCGATGCCCAGGAAGACAGCGATTATGGCGATACCAAAACCACCCAGGGCCGCCAAAAGAGGACTGAACTTAAACTCGACCCCGTAGAAGGTAAAGACACACTCGGTGAGACTGAAGCGGACGATCTTAACCCCTTCATCACCTCCGCTGCCCTTTTTGGCCGCCTCTTCGAAACGCTTGGCCGCCTCGCGAGCCGCCTTGCGCTTGGCCCGGGCCTTTTCCGTGGTCCCGTACCACATGAAGCCCGCCACCGCAAAGACCGCCAGCCCGAAGTAGCCGATGTAGGCCTTGAGGCTGATCTTTCCGGCAGTAAGCTCGGCAATCCCCACAGCTCCACCCACGGCTCCAATAGCCATGGCAATGGCTAGTGGGGCAACAATGCGCTTCATCCGCCAGTAGTTTATCGTCGAGACCAGGGCACTGATGCCCACCAGGAACATGTTGGAGACCCGAATGGTGTCGGTGAGGAACTTATTGAGAGCCGGGTTGGTCTTTTTAAAACTCTTGGCGTAGTCAGCCAGACCGAAGATGGTAATATGGCCGACCCCGGCCATAATTCCACCAAAGGCCCCTACCGTGGAGAAGATCCAGCCTACCCAGATGGCCCAGAGGAGCCCAACAATAAAGTTGGGTTTGGGGGCCCCTGGAATACCCAAATAACCCCTAGGGGCATGGGGATTGATACAGCCCTTCTGCCCTTCTTCAGAGCAGATCGGAGTCCCGGCAATGAGCTTGGCCAGCTTACCCTTTAGGCCATAATCTTTGGAGGCTGGCCCCAGACCTTGATGGGCAGGAGCCGGCTGGGACTCGGTAACCGCTGGGGCTTCGCCATGAGGCCCCTGGGCCACACCACTTTGAAGATAAGCCATCCAGGCTACAATCGTAAGGAACAAGGTCAGAAAAATAAGCTTTCTGGATAATACCTTTTTCATAAGGCCTCCTTGTGTTTTTTAAGGATTTTTCACAAGGCCTCGTAAGGTAAAAAGCCCTCTTTTACCTCACCAAGACGACACTACAGTTGGCATGATGGGCCACCTTGTAGGAAACACTTCCCAATAAAGCCTTGGTCAGACCACTTCCGCGAGATCCTAAAACTATGATATCCACCCCCCTTTCTTTGGCGTTTTCTAAGATAACCCTGGCTGGCCGCCCCTTTTCTACCAGAAGCTCATAGGAGAGACCTTTTGCCTTAAGGTCCTCCTCCACCTTAGCCAGAGCGGCCCGGGCCGTCCTCTCCATCTCTTCCTCGAGCTTGAGCCCCACATCGGTTCCGAAGTCTATGTCCGGCATAAAAAACTCCGGAACCACCGTCAGGACAATAAGCTCAGCTCCGAAGCAACGGGCCATATCCGCGGCCATGGAGAGAGCCTTCTTGGCCTCTTGGGACTCATCATAGCCCACAAGTATCTTTTTCACCGGAATTACCCCCTTTGGATTAGGAAGGGGGGCTAGCCCCCCTTCTGGCCTTAAAAGAAGTGTTGATACATCACCCGAAAACGAAGGTCGTTCTGGGTATCGCTATCAAAGTCGCTGGCCGTAAGCCCCACCTTGGCGGCCTCGGCGGCATTTGCCCCTTCAACCTTGCGTTGGAGGAGGGAGATATCAAAGGTGATGTATTGATTGAACCCATGGAAATAGTGATTGACACCGATGACAAACTGCTGAAGATAGTCCTCAACGCCATACTTTCCGTTGGCTAGATCAACTAGGCCAAGACCACTGGTCATAGAATCATAGGGGTTGTTATCGCTTAGGCGCTCAAAGTAGGCATACTTAGCCACCACCTCCCATTTACGGGGAACAATATAGTAGCCCAGATTGGCCCGAAAGGCCCAACGGTCCCAAGTCTGCTGGATGTTACCGTCTGGATCCTGAATAAACTCCTCCCAGGCCCACTCAAGATCGGCTGAAAATCCCCGGTAGCGATAAAGGACAGCCAGGTCAAAACCGTAGTTTTCTATATCGTGGCGCAGAGAATTAACAGAGACACTCCCACCGCTGACCGTGTAGTACTCTTTGGGGCGGTCCTTGGTCCAGAATCCGGAGAAGATGGTCGCCAGGGCCGGAGCAGTGTTATAGCCATAGTCGCCTTGCATGAAATAGTTATTGAAGGTCTTGGGTCCCATGGGACCACGGGGATCCGAGCCAGGCAACCAGTTGATGCCCACCCGGAAGCTATAGAGCATGTCGTCGCTGTTGGTGTTGCGATTACCCTGGGTATCCCGACCGTTGTAAACTCCCAGCCAGTAGCAGAGAAACTGCTTCTTGCCCATCAGATCAAGCATTCCGTTGACATTTATCCCCTGAGAGCGATAATTGAGCATCCCGCCGATGGGAAAACCGTTGTCAAGAAGGTGACCACCAACCCGAAGCTCTCCAGTATAGGTTTTGCCGCTTCTTCTTCCGGCCTCGATCATGGATCCAGGCCAGATCCCTTCAGAATCATCGGTAAAAATAGTCCGGTCAGTGCCGTTTTGCTTAAATCCGCTCTGCCAATACTCAATACCAAGCCCAGGAATCTTCATCCGTCCAAACTGGACCCGAAACTCCTTATATTTCTGCCAGATGATAAAGGCATCATGAACATTGACCTTGCTTTTGGGCTCGAGCTGGACATGGACAAAATACTTCCAATCTCGGTTAGGAGCGGTGCCATCTACAAAAAACCTCAAACGGCGCATGGTAAAGCTACTGTAGTTTTCCTCACTTCCATCAATGTCTGTATCTCTATCCAGATAAGTATAACGAAGTTGGATACCAGTACGAAAACGGAATCGATATTCGTTATTACTTTTGGGATCTTTGTAATCAATACGGAAACCATTTTTCCAATAAGCTTTCCAATTTACTGGGGCCTTTTGCTCAACAGCCTTCATAGTTTTCTGCTGATTTTTTTCTAACTCCTCGATACGTTCAAGGAGCTTTTTAACTTGGGCCTTTAGGGCTTCAATCTCGGCCTCATTACTAGCCTTAACGGATGAAGGCCGGAGAGTAAAAGAGATAAAGAGAACAAAGGCTAAGATAAAAGGCCATAAAGTCCATTTTCTAACCATAAAACCTCCTCCTTTGAATTTTTTTTGGATGAGCGCCATCACCTTCAATTACATCTATTAGGATGCAAATGTCAAGAAAAAGTTGATTCTGAGAAAAATATCACGAATTAAAATCTCTAACTCTGTTTAACGATTAAAATTGGAACATTTGAATGTTTGGCTACATATTCTGGCAGTTTTCTTGAGCGAAGGCGATCCCAAAAGCTAAGTTTCCTTTGTCCCAAAATAAGTAGATCATAAGATTTTTCTCGGAGTTCGCTTAAAATTTCACAACCAGGATCTCCAACTCTAGCCTTAATCTCAAAGGTGACTTTTTGTTGACAACAGTAGTTGGAAAATTCACAAAAGGTTTGGTAAGCAAGTTCCTCTAGGCAGGAGTCAACATATTGAAGATACTCTCGTCTGCCCTGAGAATAAAGTTCATTATAAAATTTCTTGAGGTAAGGATCGAGGACGTGAAGGCCAACCAGTCTGGCCTTAAGGGCCCGGGCTAGCCTCAAGGCCCAAAAGATGGCCTGTCTGGTGTGAGGTTTACCATCCAGACAGACCAGAAATCTTGACTCCAAGATCAATGGCCCCCTGTGACCCGCAAAAGATCCGTCCCTATAAGATAAACGGCAATAAGGCCCAGGATCATTTTGGCCACAGCCGCCAAGAAACCAATAGTAAAGGCCTTACCACCAGCCTTCTTCATATCATCAATAGAGATAGAAAGGCCGATACCGGCAAATCCTATAGCGAAAAACCACTTGTAGACAGCATTCATGGCCCAGAAGGGACTTCCGGCCACCTTGGGGCCGCCAAGAAAATCTATGTGTAGGCTGTTAAGAAAGACCAGAAGGAAAAAACCCAGGATGAAGATGGGAAACTTGTCCCGAATGAGATGCCATTTGTTGATCTCCTGGCCCGGACGACTGTCCCCTGCCCTGAGGATATAGAACCAAAGGGCATAGAGGACAATCAGGGGCAGGAACATGATCCGGGCTACATTTATAAGAACAGCCGTATCCCTGGCCTCAAGGCCATACCATTCGGCGGCAGCCACCAACTGGGCTGTATTAAGAATGGCAATGGCCCCCCAGGCCCCGAACTGAGGCTCCGAAAGCCCCAAGGCCTTACCGATATAGGGCATGGTAAAGAGCATCAGGGTGCCAAAAAGAAGGATTGTCCCTATAGCATAGGCCATATCCCGGGGTTTGGCCCGGACTACTGGAGAGGTAGCAATGATGGCCGAGACCCCACAGATACCGGTCCCGGCTCCCATAATCCCTCCGAGGCCATCCGGCACTCCCAGGCGCTTGCACAGATACATGACGACGATGGCCGTACCAAATATAAAGACAGCAGTGAGTACTAGCCCTACACCGCCGACCTTGATCACGTCTGACCAGACATAGTGGACTCCAAGGATGATGATCCCCGGCTTGATTATCGGCCGGGCCACCCCAACCCCAGGTAAGAATATCTTCGGGATCCCGATAGTATTCCGGATAAAGATCCCCCCTAAAAGGAGAATAGCTACATACTTTATCTGGGCCTTCTGATAGAGAAATGTGGCCCAGTCCCAGCGGTCACCCACTTGCCCCCCGACCTTAGCCAAGGCCTTCTTTTGTTTTTGGACTCTGGCCTCCAGGGCCCTGATTTCCTCTGACGGAGCCCCTTGAGACTTAAGGCGGAGAATTTTTTCTTCAAGTAAAGGGATCTTTTGAGAGGCTACGTTAGCCTTGTGATGAATGGCCAACCAGTGGTCAAGGTTCATGGCCAGAAAGGCAAAAACCATACAGAGAATAAGCCCAGGGATATATTTGGGCCAATCCGGAACCAAAAGACTGCGCCACAGCCCCATCAACACCTCCTGACTATATCAGAAGATAAAAAGACCCTTTTTAAAGAGATCGTAGATCTGGTGGGGAAAGGCCATACTCAAAAAAAGAACGATCAAGGCGATGATTATAGCCCAGATATCCTCCCTTTTCTCCGAGGAGAAGACCTCCTCAGCCACGGAATCCAGATCCTTCCCCTGGGGAGGGTCGATCTTTCCCATGAGCACCTCCACTTCAAAAGGAAACTTGAAAATATGTAGCTTTGTTTCAAAAAGAAAACAAGATTTAAGGTTTCTGGTTTTTAGTTTTTGAATAGCGGGTTGGTTTCTGAAGCAGAAATATTTTTGGTGGGGGACAAAAAAGAGGGAAGTGATGGATCCGGGCTTCAAGCCCGGATCCAATCTTGCCTAAGCCTTTAGGCGATCTCCATATTTAGAGGCTATGGCCTCAATGGTTGTCTTGGCAGAGTTGAAGGCGGCCATAATAGTCCCCTTTTCGGCCACTAGGTCACCAACCAGAAAGAGCCCTGGAATGTTACTCTCCCCATCGGGGGCCACCTTGGGCCGTTTGCCATCAAGCTCAACCCCTATGGCCTGAAGGAAGGCCTCCGGGGTTGAGCCTCCCAAACAATAATAAACGGCGTCAAAGATCATGGAATTTCCATCTTTAAAGTTAACCTTGACCCCGCCTTCGGCAGGCTCAAGCCCCTCGATATCTGTGGCCATCATCAGGTTAACCCGGCCCTCCTTGCATTTGTCCTCAAGGGCACACATGTTCTCTTCGTTTATCCGAAAGAATTGCGGCCGACGATAAGAAAGATAGACCTCGTTCTTCTCGCACAAAAAACAGGCGGTCTCAGCGGCGGTATCCCCACCGCCAACAACCAGTATCTTCTGGCCTTCGGGACAGGAAAGAGGCATGCCAAAGAAGACCTTGTCTTTCACCTCTTTGGGAATGGGGTAACTCGGTTTTACCGGACGCCCAAAAACCCCTATGGCCACCACCACCACTGGGGCCTCAAAGGCCTTTTGGCTATTGACCCAGATGACAAATCTATCTCCCTCTTTCTCTATTTTGGTAACCTCGCTCTTGTATCTGATATCAAGGTCATACTTTTCGACAAAGCCTTTCATCCTCTCCAGGAACTCTTCCTTTGATTCCGTATCGAAAGAAAGAAGCCCTATGGGCTCAACCTTTCTTTTAAGAAAGACAGGGTCAACCCTTTTGCCTTCGTGATAAAGACGGACTATGGTGTCACATAAGTGAGGGGCTTTCTCCAAAACCACTACCTTGTCGATACCGGCAGCCTTGGCCTCACAGGCGGCAGCAATTCCGGCTGGACCGGCGCCAACAATGACCAAAGAAACCTGTTCCATCTATCCCTCCTTTTTCCATAAGTAATGGTTTAAAGCTAATCGGGGTTCAGAATGGGCCTATGACATATAAGAAAAGAATTTGCAAGTTTAAGTATGATCAGGGGCCCCTTGGAGTATTTGGACGCCGGAGCTTGTCCCCAGGCGCTCGGCCCCAGCTTTAATCATCTCCAGGGCCTGAGAGTAAGTCCTGATACCTCCGGCGGCCTTGACCTTTTTCATTCCGAGGCTGAGTTGGCGGATGAGCCTTACGTCTTCAACCGTGGCCCCTCCGGGGCCAAATCCCGTAGAGGTCTTAATGTAATGAGCCCGCCCCTGCCTTAGAGCCTCGACCACAGCGACCTTTTCTTCCTGGATGAGGTAGGCACATTCGATAATCACCTTGACCACCGCCCGAGGGACCGCCTCACAGATGGCCTCAATTTCTCCAGCCACAAATTCCAAACGTCCTTCTTTGACCCAGGCGAGATTAATGACTACATCAAGCTCAACAGCCCCAGCAAAATAAGCCTCTTTGGCCGCCTGAACCTTAACCGGGGTCATCTCAAAACCCAAGGGGAAGCCGATCACAGTGGAAACTTTAGGGCTTTGGCCCTTGAGCCTCTCTCGGGCCAAGGGGACGAAGACCGGCGGGACACATACCGTCACAAAGCCAAACTCAATGGCCTCATCACAGAGTCTTTTTATTTCCGAAGAGGTGGCTGTGGGCCGCAAGAGGGTATGATCAATATAGGAGGCAAGGTCTTGGGCCCTCATCTTCAAACCCTCTTTATCCCATAATGAGCCCAAAAATCTTCCAAAAAACGCCTCAGATCCGGTCTCAGACCGTAACCCAGAGATTGAAAGCGATCTTCAATCCAGAATCGCCCATGGCCCTGACAAAGGGCCTGATGAATGATGACCAGTAAGACTCCCAAGGCTTCATCATGGGTGCTGAGGATATAGGGCTCCTTGAGTTGATCCGTAAAGTTAAGCCAGTCAAGAATCCTTTGATCATTGAGATCACATTTGCTGAAGTCGCACTGGCCAATCTCTAAAGGAATATATTTTAGATCATGCCTTTCGGCCCATTGGGCCAAAGGTTTGGGGCCAGGTTCAATATCAACGATCACCTGGTATCCCATGGCCTTGAGCTTCTCAAGATCCTTCTCTTGGGGAAAGCCCACCAAGACAGTATGCCCATCAAATCTGATCTCCTTATAAATTCCCATCTCTGGTCCCCCTTAGGTCTTAGACTTGAGGCCCCGGCCGAACACTTGAATTCCTATCCAACCTGATAGGAGAAAATTTACTTGAAGCCAAGGAAAAGTTTAATTACTAAGCCCGATTATGGGCAAGAGAAGGAGATCCGGAGGGCGCATGGGGTCTCGGCGTGAACATTGGGGCACACGGATTGGTCTCATTCTGGCCATGGCCGGCAATGCCGTGGGTTTGGGAAATTTTCTCCGTTTCCCTACCCAGGCCGCCCAGAATGGCGGAGGGATCTTTATGATTCCCTACATGATCTCCCTCATCCTTATTGCCATCCCTCTGATGTGGATTGAATGGGGAATCGGCCGCTATGGAGGGGTGCGAGGCCATGGAACCACGCCGGCCATCTTCAGGCTCCTCTGGCCTCATCCCCTGGCCAAATATCTAGGAGTCTTGGGTCTTTTTGTCCCCTTTGTGGTCTCCTGCTATTACGTCTATATAGAGTCCTGGACCCTTGGTTATGCCTTTATGGCCGCACAGGGGAAACTCCCTGCCGGGACAATGACTCCCGGGGTGAGCCCTGAAGAATATCTTGGGCCTTTTAAGGCCTTACTTGAGCAGTACACTGGCACCGGGGGCAAAGATATCTTTAAGCCCTCCCTTATGGCCTATTGTTTCTTTCTTGTCACCATGGGCCTGAATGTCTTTATCCTCATCAAGGGTATTTCGGGAGGGATTGAACGTCTGGCCAAGGTAGCCATGCCCCTTCTGTTTCTTCTGGCCGTGGTTTTGATGATCCGGGTAGTTACCTTGGAGACCCCGAATGGTACTGCAGTCGAGGGTCTTAACTTTCTGTGGGAGCCAAGATGGTCGGAACTCTCCAACCCTAAGGTCTGGTTGGCCGCCGCCGGCCAGGTCTTCTTCACTTTAAGCCTTGGTTTTGGGGCCATTATCACTTATGCTTCCTACCTCAAGAAAAACGACGACCTTACCCTTTCGGCCCTGACGGCCTCCTCTCTGAACGAGATGGCCGAGGTTGTCCTAGGGGGCTCCATTGCCATTCCGGCGGCAGCAGCCTTCTTCGGGGCCACCGCCGCCCAGGTAATTGCCAGCTCTGGAGCCTTTAACCTGGCCTTTGTCAGTCTGCCGGCTATCTTTGCGAATATCCCCTTGGGGCAGATCTTTGGTTTTCTCTGGTTTTTTCTTCTCTTCTTTGCCGGGCTTACCTCATCGGTGGCTATTATTCAGCCGGTGGTGGCCTTTTTGGAGGATGAATTCCGTCTTTCTCGAAGACTTGCTGTCTTTGCCACCATGGGGCTTTTGTTTGGCATTGCCCACGTGCCCATCTTTTTGGCCGGGGCCCTGGATGAGATGGATTTCTGGGCGGGAACCTTCTTTGTCGTCCTCTTTGCCCTCATCGAAGTTCTGGTCTTCTTCTGGCTCTTTCCCGCCGATAAGGCCTGGCGAGAGATAAACCGGGGAGGGATCATAAAACTGCCCCGGATTTTTTTCTATATCATGCGTTACGTCACCCCGGCCTTTCTCCTTCTCATCCTCAGCTGGTGGTTCTTCAAGGTCCTTCCCTCTTACATCGCCCAGAGCCACTGGACGGCCTGGGTGGCCCGGGAGATAATGGTCGGCATCCTTTTCCTTCTGGGGCTTTTGGTTTATCTTTCTCAAAGGAGGAAGCGATGAGCGGTCAGGCGCTTTTGTTTATGCTTTTTTCCTGGTGTTTTGTGGCCAGCCTGACCACTTTTTGTTTCTCTCGCCTCTTTTTAGGCAAGAAAAAAGGCCCGAGACCCAGCCAGTGCCCAGAAGAAGACCAATCTTAGAAGAAAGCCTCTTTAGCCATTCGGCCCCTCTGGCCGAAAGGATGCGTCCGGCCGATCTGAATGACTTCGTCGGTCAGGATCATCTTCTGGGCCCCGGAAAGATTCTCTCGAGGATCCTCAAAAGTGGTCGCGTCCCCTCTCTTATTTTCTGGGGGCCGCCAGGTTGCGGCAAAACGACCCTAGCCCGCCTTATCGCCCGTCAGACCGGAGCCCATTTTGTTTCCACCTCGGCAGTCACCGCCGGAGTCAAGGAACTGAAGGGCCTAATTGAAGAGGCCCGGAGACGATCTCAGGTTGGAAGACAGACTATAATCTTCATTGATGAAATCCATCGCTTCAATCGAGCCCAACAAGACTATCTTCTTCCCCACGTAGAAACTGGACTCATCATCCTTATTGGGGCAACCACCGAGAATCCTTCCTTCCAGGTAATTGCCCCTCTTCTTTCACGCTCAAGGATCCTGATTCTCAAGACCTTGTCCGTTGAGGACCTAAAGGCCATTGTCCTTCGGGCCCTTAAGGATCAAGACCGGGGCCTAGGAAGGCTTAGCCTTGAGATTACCCCCCAGGCCCTAGAACATATCGTCCTTCAGGCCGATGGAGATGCCCGAGTGGCCCTTAACAATCTGGAATTAGCTGCCATATTGGCCACCCAGGAGGGAAGCCAAACCATTGACCTTTCTCTGGTCGAAGAGGCCATCCAGAAGAAGGCCCTTCTTTATGACCGCCAGTCAGAGGAACACTTCAATCTTATCTCTGCCTTTCACAAGAGCCTTCGGGGGAGCGACCCCGATGCTGCCCTTTACTGGATGGCCCGGATGTTGGCCGCTGGCGAAGATCCTCTCTATATTGCCCGACGAATGATCGTTTGCGCCTCAGAAGATATCGGAAATGCCGACCCCCAGGCCTTGAGCATAGCCTTGGCGGCCAAAGAGGCCTTTGAGGCCCTCGGGCCTCCAGAAGGGGAGCTAGCCTTGGCCCAGGCAGCGGTCTATCTAGCCTGTGCCCCTAAAAGCAACGCTGTCTACCAGGCCCTGAAGACGGCCCAGGCCGATGTCCAAAAATACGGCAGCCTTCCTGTCCCCCTTCATCTCCGCAACGCCCCAACCCAACTGATGCGGAATCTGGGCTATGGCCGCGGTTATCGTTATGCCCACGATTACCCTGGGGCCTACGTCCCTCAGGAATATCTACCCGAGGGGCTCCAGGGCCGTCGCTATTATGAGCCCAGCGATAGAGGCCTTGAGGGGGATATCAAAAAACGTCTTTTGGCGTGGCAAAGAATAAAAGGCCTCAAAAGGCCACATAACGCCGATTAGCTCTGACTTCGGCCAAGCGCCTTTCCAGAAGCGAAAGACCGATGCGGGCCCCCTCGGCCTGAGGGTTTAAGTTCAGGGCCGAACAGAAGGCCTTTCTAGCCTCATCAAACCAGTTTCCTTCAAGATAGCTCTCTCCGGCCAGAATAAAGCCCATCTCTGGATGGCCGGGAAACATCAGCACTAGGATCTCCAGAAGACTATCTGGTCCCCAAAGCCTTTCCAGCTTCTCGGAGGACTCAATCAGAAAACGCAACACCAAGGCATTGGCCTTCATGTCTGGCAGAAGGGCAAATAAGGCTTTTTGGGCTCGTTCGAAGAGGCTCCGGAGTCGCTTGAGATGGCGAACCTTATCCTCTATGATGTCCTTGAAGAAGGCTTGGTAATGAAAATCCTCTTCTAGGAGGCAGAAACCCCAGTCCTTCTTGAGAGCCTCATAGAGGGGATGATAGCGTTCAAGAAGATAGGCGGCTTCTTTGAGTTTCATGGCCTCATGGAAGATAGATCCCACCAGCCAGTCGAAGAGTACCCCTCGGGGATTTTCTTCCAAATCATCTCGCCACAGGGAATGACAGACATCCTTGAGCCTCCAGAGCGGACCTTTGTCCTTTTCGCAACCGAGCCACCTCTTAAGATCCTCAAAGACTGTGGCCTTTTCTTCGATCTCATTAAAGAAGAGATTGGCCTCAACAAAACCGGCCAAGGCTTGGCGCTCGAAGATGTCGCGACGTTCCTCAAACCAGGGATTACCCATACTCGAGCAGAGAGAAATAATCGCTTTTTGGCCTTGCCTCAAGGCCTAATTTTGGGTAACAGGTGCCAAACATTAATCCTTAAGGAGCAACTAAAGTTCTATGGAATGCCGACGACTTAAGCAGTTAGTCCGCGATTGGTATCATCAGGTCATGGAGGATGCCCTGGCCCCTGCAAGGATGATGGAATTCATCAATCGCCACGTAGAACGTTGTCCTGTCTGCCAGACAGATCAAGCCCTAGCTAATGAAATCGAGAAGATCAGAGAACTGGTTCGGGCCCCGGCCCCGAGTGAAGACGAAGAAAAGCTTGCCTGAAGAATCCTTTACAAACCTGGCGGAACCATTAAAATCTTTCTGTACTCACAGGAGCGCCGGTAGCTCAACGGGACAGAGCAGCGGACTTCTAATCCGCAGGTTGGGGGTTCGAGTCCTCCCCGGCGCACCACTATAGCACCACTATACAAGAACGCCTCCCTGATTTCCCCCGGGCACTTAAAGAAGGCTGTTGTTTGTCTCGATCAAAAAGGATAGCTTTTGGGAAAGGTTCCTGGTAAGAGAACTATCTTACACCTCCTCAAGTTAACAAATTTTGTATTTGGCCAGATCTCCGAGAAAAGATCGAAACATCAAGGATATTTTTTATGCAAATGAGACTAATTCCTGAAGTAAAACTTCCAGAGGTTAGGTTTCAAGCCCTTGAGGACTTCATTAAAAAGGGATCTTTTAGCGGAATTTTATTAATTTTTACAACCATATTGGCTCTGATTTTAAGCAACAGTCCCGCCGCTCCATATTATCAACACTTTCGTCACATTCCACTGGAAATACGCATTGGCAATCTACACCTGGCCAAACCTCTATACCATTGGGTAAATGATGGTTTAATGGCTATCTTTTTCTTACTAATCGGTTTAGAGGTCAAAAGAGAGATTTTAGAAGGCCATTTAGCTTCTATAAGACAAGCGGTGTTACCAGGAGTAGCTGCTCTTGTTGGCAT
>NZ_JBPMLP010000014.1:0-2988 GCF_054026695.1 Thermosulfuriphilus sp. | reverse complement strand
AACTTAACCTGTACTAAATACCATAAGGAGGAGGGTTATGGCCAAGATACTCATTGTTGATGACTCCAAGATCATGAGAAGTGGACTTAAAGCCTTCTGTGAAAAAATTGAACAGGTCTCTACCATAATTGAAGCAGAAAACGGCCAAGTAGCCCTTGAAAAAGTCCAAAAAGAGAAACCAGACCTTGTTCTTTTAGACATTGAAATGCCGGTAATGGACGGACTCACCTTCCTTCAGGAGATCAAAAAACTTAAGTTACTGGGAAAGGTAAACCGAAATCTTCCTATAATTGTCCTCAGTGGCATAATGTATAATAATGACGCCAATGTCAGAAAGGCCAAGATGCTTGGCGCCACTGATGTAATGGCCAAACCTGACGGCCGGAGTGTAAGTTTTATGGTTGATGCTAGAGCCTTGAAAGAGAAGCTATCCAGATATCTAAATTAGACTTAAAAAAAACAGCTTATGGCCTCAAGCTCCTGTTTGATCTCGTGACAAAGACGCCGGGAATCATCTTCCGTAAGAGACGATGGGAGGGGCTTGTCGTAGTGTACCCCTCCCCTTTTACAGTCACTCTTAAGCCCCTTTACCAGGCAGTGGGCCCAAAGGAGATGTTTGCCTAGAGGTGTCTTGATATCTTCTGGACGGAGATGATGTTCAGTTATGGCCTCTTTGACCCTGGGGCTTAAGGCCCATTTTTCCAAAAGGCGTTCAATAACCTGGACATGATTGAGACCGCACAAGTCCTCCTCCCGACTGAGGCCTCTTCTTCCTCCCTCAAGTTGGGCCTTGGCCAAGGCTGGATCGCCTCCCAGAGCCCGGTGGATAATCAGTTTTCCCAGATCATGGAAGAGGCCAGCTGTGAAGCCCTCCGGCAGGCTGATAGGAGAATTAAGAAAGCGAATCAAAGACTGGACTCCAAAGGCCACTGCCAGAGAGTGTTCCCAGATTTCGTGTTCAAAAGCCGAACCCAAAAAGATCCCCATCTGTTCCCTGACTGTTACCGAAAGGACTATCTGGACTACTCTTTCGGCCCCCAAAAGGGCTACAGCATGGAGGGGAGACTTTATTGGACACTGGATACCATAGGCCGCCGAACGACAGGCCTTGAGAAGGTGGGCCGAGATAGCTGGATCAAAACTCAGCCTTCTTCCCAGGTCCAAAAGAGAGACATCGTCCTTACGAGCAGTTTCTATAATCTCAAGAACATAGGGAGAGATGGGACGGAGACTAGCCAGACAGGACTCTAAGGCCTTCAGCGGTTCTGGATTCGTTTGGCTCCCCATTTAATACCCCTGGATTCTTTGATCAGCGGCCTCAAAAAGGTTATCGATCTTCAACTTTAAGGACTTTATTCCCTCAAAAAAGATGTTTTCAGGTGGGATTCTTCTTGATAATCTTCGCCGCCTGGAAAATAGACTTCGATGAAAGGGAGGGCCTGATGGTTGAGTTTGTAGACACCCATGCCCATCTCAACCTACCAGAGTTTAAGGATGATCTTCCTGAGACCATCAAAAGGGCCAAAGAGGCTGGGGTTACGAAGATCATCAACGTGGGTATAGATCTTAAGACAAGTCAAAGGGCTATTGAATTGGCCAACCAGTACCCAGGCCTTTGGGCTACAGCTGGCTTTCATCCCCACGAAGCCCATCGACTCTCACAGGAAGACCTTGAGAGCTTAAGTGATCTCCTAATGTCAGAAAAGGTTGTTGCTCTGGGGGAAATAGGACTTGATTACGCTAAGGAAAGAAGTCCAAAGAACATTCAACAGCAGGCCTTAGGCCAACAGCTAGACCTGGCTCAACGTCTTGGACTCCCAGTGGTCATTCACGATCGAGAAGCCCACGAGGATCTTTTGGGAATCATCCGCGAGATTGGCTGGTGGCGAGGAGTTTTTCACTGCTTTGCCGGCAACAGAAAGATAGCCCGAAGTGTTTTGGACCTAGGGTTCTACATTTCTATTACCGGAATTGTCACCTTCCCCAAGGCTGACAATATCCGAGACATCGTTGCCTATTGTCCCCTGGATCGTCTGCTTATAGAGACTGATTGTCCCTTTCTGGCCCCGGTACCCCACCGGGGGCGTCGGAATGAGCCGGCCTATGTCGTCCAGGTGGCCGAAGAGATAGCCAGAGTCAAGAAGATCTCTCTAGAGGAGGTCTCTCGGTGGACCACTCAGAATACCCAGGACCTTTTCGGAATCTAGCTCCCCTGATACTGGCTTCGGCCTCGCCGAGAAGGAGGGAACTCCTGGCCAGATTGGGGCTTTCTTTTGAGGTTTGGCCGGCCCGGGTCTCAGAAGAAAAAAGGCCCCTGGAATCCCCACAGGACTACGTCTGCCGTCTATCTCTGGCCAAAGCCCAGGCTGTGGCCCAGATTTGGCCGAAGGCATTTGTCCTTGCAGCCGACACAGCCGTAACTATTAGAGGAGATATTCTCGGGAAACCTCAAGACAGAGAAGATGCCCGCCGGATGCTCCAGCTTCTCTCTGGCAAAGAACACCGGGTCTTCACTGGCTACACCATCCTTGGCCCTCGGGGGCAGAAGCGTCAGGGTGTAATTGGCACCTCGGTGGTCTTCAAGGATCTCAGCCCACGGGAGATCGAAGCCTATCTCCAGACCCAAGAACCATGGGATAAGGCCGGAGCCTATGCCATCCAGGGGATGGCTGCTTATATGATCCGGCTGGTACAAGGTTCGGTAAGTAACGTCATCGGGCTTCCGTTGACCGAGGTAATAGAAGATTTATTGGCCCTGGGGGTGATCAGCATCAAGCAGAGTTGATTTCAATCTTTTAAAAACATCCCTTAGAATCCTCTGCCAATCTTCTTCTCCGTCTTCTATACGATCCAAGACCTCTTCGAGTTCTCGGGTAAAGGTTTCATCGACCAGATAGGGATACTCCTCCTTTAAAAATGTGTAAACCCTCTTCCCCAAAGAAGTGGGCATCAAGAATCCTCGGCGCTCAACTATATAGCCCCGATTAA
>NZ_JBPMLP010000013.1:0-22437 GCF_054026695.1 Thermosulfuriphilus sp. | reverse complement strand
GAATTCACTTTTATAGCGTTCATTTTTTTTAAGTTCTTCATAAGCTGACTTTAATTCCTCAGTAGCTTCACGAATTTTAAGCTCTAATTCTTTTTGATGTCCAGCTAATCTTTCTACCATACTATTAAAAGTTTGTGCCAACTTTCTCCACTCCATTCCCCTTTGGAGATCAATCTTTACCTTAAGGTCACCATCCTCTACTCTCTTAAAAGCCTCAATTAAATCATTGAGCGGATCCAAAAGAAAAAACCTAATAATAACAACTAAAGTAGCTAAAACTATAATTAGCGTAGAGCCAATATAAAGAGCTAAAAATTCTTTATTTTTTCTAAGCTCATTAAGCATAGATGAAGCAGGAATACTAATACTAATACAACCTTGAATATTTTCTTTAAAGGAGGAGTGGCAACTGAGACATTCTTCAGCAAACCTTAATGGAGCCGCATACCTAAACAAGGGTAAACCTTTGTTTTCATCCTTAAAGATACCCCAAACTTCTTTTTGACCAGCCTGTAACTTCTTAATAGCACTTTCTTCAAATTCATCAGGATAATGGTTAGGATTTTTGGCATTAAGAACCGCCACTTTTATATGATAAGGTATCTTATTTTGAGAAAAATTGGCTATTTCTTTTGTAAAATGAGAAGGAGTTAATAAGATAAATTCATTATTATCTTTAACATAAATGCCGCCATGTCCGGATATCCATTGTCTGGTCATGTCAATATAGTAATAAATAGCCTGAGCCTGATTTTTCATCTCCTGGATAAAAAATTTCTCCTCTTCCTTAGCAAACCAGAAGAAAAATAGGGCTCCTAATAAGCCTAAAATTATCACAATAGAAGTTATGATTTTTTTACTCAGTGAAAAAGGCATCTAAGCTGATACCCCCACAAAACAAAGAGAGGGGACCTCTTGGCGCCCTCTCTCCTTACAAGCTTTATTACTTAAAGATTTTTCTGTCTACATCGGACCAGTCGACATAACCGGACTCAATTCTTCTATTTTGTTGTGCTTTATCCGCCAATTATAAATATCTTCCATATCCTTGTAAATCTGGAACAACTGGAAGAATCCGTGCCAGTGAGCATAGTCCGGACCATTCATTGCTGCTCCCTGACGGGCTCGACGGCCAGCATGGTGCCATAAATAATAATTTAATTCAAGAATTGGATCTTTCCAGGGATCTTTCTTCAGAAGCCCCTTGGCCTTTAGATCCTGAATCATCTTCTGGGCATTCTCATAATAGCGGTTATAGAGACCGACGGCTTTGTCTAAAGCGCTGAAGATATTCTTGGTATGAGTGGAGCTATGGCAATTGATACAGACCTTTTCCATAAGTTTACGGCCCTTTTCACCATCACCCCTCTCGCCGCTTCGGATTACGCTCTTAGGATGGACAAGATCCCACTTAAGACGCTCGGTAACATTGTGGGTGGTCTTAAGCTCCCCGATACCGCTCATGTGACAAGTAGCACAAGTAGGAGCTGAATAATCACCAGGCTCCCAGGCATCAGGAGCACTATCCCAGCGCCATTTTTCACCTTCAGTAAGGAATATCTGACCATGTTTGCTCTCGTAGTAGATCTCTATATTAGGATGATCTGGACCGAGATGGCAGGAGGCACAGGCTTCAGGCTTTCTGGCTTCGGCAATACTGAAGCGATGGCGAGTATGACAAACTGTACAGTTGCCAATACCACCGTCTGGATATCTCTGACCGATTCCCCCTGGCCAGGTATTCTTGATGGGTTTTTTATCTGGCCCCAACTCTATTTTGGTGCCATGACACATCTGACAACCCGTAGCTCTAGAGGCATAGACGATATCCTCATCAGGGGAAACCCCCATGAACTGGCCACCTTCAAGATGATACATCAGGTTCTGAAACTTCTTTTTCTCCACTACCGGAGCACTGGCCAGCTTGGCATGGGCACTTTTAGAGAACTGTTCCACCTCCGTCGGATGACATCGCTCACAAGTTTTGGGAGAGACCATAGGGGAGGTATAAATATTGGTCCCCCTTACCCCCTCGCACTGACTGGCCATGGGGGAGCTTTTGGGAACTACGTGACAGTCATAACAGGAGACCCCAGCATGGGCCATCCGTCCCTGTTTCCAGTCTTCAACGATGCCTGGAGTCTTTTTAGCATGACATTCAATACACTTAAGGGCCTCTGGAGAATATCCCCGTTTTATAACCAGTTCTTTGGTCTTAGAAAGATTGGGATAGAGCCCTTCTTTGACCTCCTTGGCCGCTAAAGAAACCTTAGAGAAGCCTATCAACAAAACTAAAGATAAGATTAAAAGACCCGATCTCTTCAAGAATCTCATAAAGAACCTCCTTAAAATTTATTTACCCTTTTTGACCCCCTCCCTCAGGGCAAGGAGAACATCTCCATGACCGACCATGTGGTGACAATTAATACAGGTCTTATCGGTCTCCCCTAGCTCATAGGCCCGATGAGCAGTAAAGGCCTTAAGGGGAATCCCTGGGGCGACCAGTTCCTTATGACACTTACGGCATCCTGATTCATAGGCCTCATGAACATAGGGCTTCTTGTGCTCCCAATGTTCAAGCCAGTGTTGGACGGTGGCTTTGCGTCCGGTAACGTGGGCCACATAATCGTTGATACCGAATTTGGTCTTGGCCACTAGATAGGTAAAAAGACCATTGTGGGGAAGATGGCAGTCCACACATTTGGCCTTGATAACCCCTTTTTCGTCTGGTCCGTGAACCCCAACCGCCCAGGTCTCCTTAAAGAGTTTCATTTCATGGCAAGAAGAACAGAATTTTACCGTACTGGTCGATTTGACCTGAGAAGCAACTACAAAAGAAAAGACAAGGGCTACCCCAAAGCCGAGAATCAATCCCTTAAACAGTGCTTTTTTTGAACCATTAAGGCCCATAGAAGCCCTCCATTTCCCAAAGCCTGATATTTCCTGAGCCTTTTAAACTGACTCCATACAATTAAAGATCCTTTCGGCTATCTCTATGATTTTTTTTAATCAATCTCCTGGTAAATGTGGGGTTAAACTTGTAACGTTCCTGTTAAGTCCTCCTCGCCAAAGCTTTAAATCTGCTTCGACAGATTCTTGGTGCTGACAGGATTTTGATTGCCCCACGGACACAAAAATAGTGGGAGATCTACTAAAGCTCGATTTGTCAGAACCCAAGGACTTTCTCAGGCCAAGGGCTCAAGAGACAGCGGATTACGGCTGGAGATATTTTTGTTCGTCCTTGGGAACCCACCAGCGGATAAAATTGTAGGAAATACCTGCTGGTGCCGGCTCAATCCCGCGAAAACGTCGGTGGATTACCGGGAGGGCCATGGGAACATAGAGAAAGGTATAGGGTTGATCCTCGGCCAAGATCTCCTGGATTCGGGCATATATCTTCCGGCGTTCTTCTCGGTTAAAGGTGCGCCGACCAGCCACAAGAAGACGATCAAGTTCGGGGTTAACATAGCCGATGAAGTTAAGCCCTGGCGAATCTATCTTGCTTGAGTGCCATATATCGTAAATATCTGGATCCTGTCCTAAGGTCCAGCCAAGAATGACAGCCTCAAAACGACGTTTGTCAATGAATTCTTTAATGAAACTGGTCCATTCGATCGTCCGGATGTGCATCTTGATGCCGATTTGGGCCAAGCGGTATTGGATTATCTGGGCCGCCCTAAGCCTCAGGCTGTTCCCCTGATTGGTGATCAGGGTAAATTCAAAGGGCCGGCCATCTTTATCAAGAAGGCCATCGCCATCGGTATCTCGCCAACCAGCTTGAGCCAGGAGGCGGCGAGCCCGCTCAGGATCGTAAGGATAACGGCGTACATTAGGATTATAATACCAGGCATCGGGTTTATATGGCCCGGTAGCCACCACCCCTAGCCCTAGAAGCACTCCATCAATTATCTCTTGTTTGTCTATGGCGTAAGAGATGGCTTGGCGAACCCGTTTATCTTTAAAAAAAGGATGGCGAAGATTGTAACCTAGATAGGTATAAGAGAAAGAAAGATACTTATATTTGCGAAAACGACGGATAAAGATGGGATCATTGGTCTGACGTTTGTATTGAATGGGGGTAAGCCCCATCCAGTCAAGCTTTCCGGCCCGAAGTTCAAGAAACATGGTTGCCGGATCAGGGATGACCCTTTGAATGTAGAAGTCAAGACAAGGCCTTCCCTCAAAATATCGGGGATTGGCCTCAAGGACAATTCGCTGTTGCGGAAGCCACTCCTTCAGACGATACGGTCCAAGACCAATCGGCCGACGGGCAAACTCTGTCCTGGTAATATCCTGACCCCGAAGGATGTGTTTAGGAAGAATGACTATGTTTCCCCAGGAAGAAAGAGCCGGAGCAAACGGCTCCCGATAGTGAACTCTAAAGGTATAGCGATCAATCACCTCTGCCTTCTCTACCTCTAGGAAGTCCCCAGCATAGGCTGTTGGGGTATTTGGGGCAGTTATAAGTTTGAATCCAAAGAGAACATCTTCGGCGGTAAACTCGACCCCGTCTTCCCAAAAAACACCCTGACGCAGATAAAAGGTAATGGTCCGACCGCCGTCCTCGATCTTCCAGCCTCGGGCCAGATCCCCCACCAGATTTAGATTTTTGTCATACTTAACCAAACCATTGAAGATAAAACCGGCAATGGTATGACTGGTAGCATCTGTGGCCAACATGGGAATAAGGACGGAGGCATCGCCAATGCTACCTACAATAATGGCATCTCCCGTCGCCGGGCAGGCCTCCTCGGCCTCAGAAGCCCTTAGCCAGGAAGTCTGAAAGAGAAACAGCCAGACGAGGCAAATGATGATCATAGCACCTCTGGCATAATCTATTGTCTTCTAGGCATCAAGAGGGGATAATCATCTCCCTGACAAGAGCTACCCTGAGAAGCCCGTATAAACCTCGCAGATCTTAAGGAGGTAGCATGAAGTTTTCTTTTGATCCAGAAAAGGTGTTGGCCAGGATGAAAGGGATTTTTGCAGAGCTTTACTACGAAGAATCCACAACTACTCAGATAATCCTAGAGGATGATCGTCTTGAACGCCTAATTTCCGGTACAGACACAGGTCTTGGCCTGAGGCGCCTTTATGACCGTTTCCAAACGGCCTATGCCTACACCAATGATTTGAGTTCAAGAACTGTCCTTGCTTTGGCTGAAGATCTGGCCCGGATAAAAGGCCCCGTAGAGGCCAAAGGTCGCAAGCTTGACATCACCAAAGTCCCCCCAATAGAAATCAGCCGCCCTCCCGAACAAACCCCAGTAGCCGACAAGATTGACCTCCTCCGACGAGCCAACACCGTCGCCAGAGCCTTAAGCCCTAAAGTCCGACAGGTAAAGGTCATCTACCAGGACCGCCGCCAGCGTCTGGCCATTATTAACTCCGAAGGCCAATGGCTGGAAGGAGAGAGGACTTATGTTGTCCTCGCTGTCCAGGTGGTGGCTAGTGATGGAGAAACCATCCAGACGGGTTACGAATCAAGTGGAGGCACCATTGGACTTGAGCTCTTCGAAAGTCACCCACCTGAAGAGGTAGCCAAAGTAGCCACTAATCGGGCTCTGCTGATGTTGTCGGCCAGGCGGGCCCCAGGGGGGATAATGCCTGTGGTCATTTCTGCCCAGGCTGGCGGCACCA
Organism: Thermosulfuriphilus sp.; assembly: GCF_054026695.1. Classification (NCBI taxonomy): domain Bacteria; kingdom Pseudomonadati; phylum Thermodesulfobacteriota; class Thermodesulfobacteria; order Thermodesulfobacteriales; family Thermodesulfobacteriaceae; genus Thermosulfuriphilus; species Thermosulfuriphilus sp. Next base: position 16,797 of record NZ_JBPMLP010000013.1, on the reverse strand, counting down.
TGATCCATGAGGCCGTAGGCCACGGGCTGGAGGCCGACCTGGCTGAAGAGGGATTTTCTGTCTATGCGGGCAAGGTCGGACAACAGGTGGCCTCCCCGCTGGTCACCGTGGTCGATGATGCCACCTTAGTCTACCAGCGGGGATCTTACCAATTTGACGATGAGGGCGTTATTTCTCAAAAGGTTGTCCTGATAGAAAACGGAATTCTCAAAGACTTTCTCTACGATCGGGTCTCGGCCTTGAAGGCCGGCCGGGCCTCCAACGGTCACGGTCGGCGGGAGTCTTACCGCTTCCGCCCTATCCCCAGAATGGGTAACACCTATATTGCTCCAGGAAACGAAAGCCCAGAGAGTATTATCCGGAGCACCCACCGGGGCCTACTGGTTAAGAAGATGGGAGGCGGACAGGTAGACACCATAAACGGAAATTTTGTCTTTGAGGTGGCCGAAGGCTACCTTATTGAAAATGGGGAAATCGGAGATCCAGTCCGGGGGGCGACCCTTACCGGTAATGGCCCTGAAGTCCTCAAGATCATCGACAAAGTGGGCAATGATCTCGGTTGGGGAATTGGTACCTGTGGTAAAGATGGCCAAGGGGTCCCCGTGGCCGATGCCCAGCCTACCATCCGGATCCCGGAGATGGTTGTAGGAGGGGCCGTAAAATAATGCTCCTTGAAATCAGGAACCTTAATCTAATCCTGGAGCCAGGAGGCATCAGCCTGGTTGAGGATCTTAACCTTTATCTTAATTTCGGGGAGATCCTCTGTCTGGTGGGGGAAAGTGGTTGTGGCAAGAGCCTTACGGCCCTGGCCATTATGGGTCTTCTCCCTCCGGGGATTAAGCGCCAAGGGGGCCAGATATTCTTTGGCGGCCGTGACCTCTGCCTTCTTTCATCAGAGGAACTAAGACGCCTTCGAGGAGCAACTATAGCCATGATTTTTCAGGAGCCCATGACTGCCCTAAATCCAGTCTTTACTATCGGAGAACAGATCGCAGAAGTCATAGAGACCCACGAAGGCCTATCCCGACAAGCATCTTTGGCCAAGGCCAGCGAGCTGCTCAAGGCCGTAGGGGTCCCCGCTGCCGAAGAACGACTTCATGCCTATCCCCACGAACTTTCTGGGGGACTTAGGCAGAGGGCCATGATCGCTATGGCCCTGGCCTGTTCTCCAAAACTTATCATCGCTGATGAACCCACTACGGCCCTGGATGTAACCATCCAGGCCCAGATCATTGAACTTCTTCAAGAGCTCAAAAGAAAACGAAATCTGGCTTTACTTCTCATAACTCACAACTTAGGAGTCGTAGCCGAAATGGCAGATCGAGTGGCCGTTATGTATGCCGGCCAACTGGTAGAGGTAGCCGAAACCAAAGAACTCTTCGCTCGTCCCCTTCATCCTTATACTAAGGGGCTGATGGACTCTTTACCCGGTCCCCAAGAAAGGCTTTCACCCATCGGTGGCCAAGTTCCCCCCCCAGGATCCTGGCCTAAGGGATGCCGCTTTAGGGGACGTTGCCCTTATGAGGACAAGGTCTGTCATAATCCCCCCAAGTTAGTAGAGGTCTATCACGGACATCTGAGCCGTTGCCATCTAGCCAGGGATTTCTTAAGCACCAAACGGACCTTAATCAAAGAGAGAAACCATGGCTGAAGCCCTAAGGGTCGAGGAACTCTGGAAGACCTATACCGTGAGCCGGGGTTTTTTTGACCGGCGGCAGCGGAGTCTGATCGCCCTGGCAGGAGTTTCTTTATACCTCAAAAAGGGGGAGGTTCTCGGTCTGGTAGGAGAGAGCGGTTGCGGTAAGTCTACCCTAGGGAGGATTGTCGTGGCCCTTGAGCCTCCAGACCGAGGCCGAGTTTTGATAGATGGCCTGGAGATTCAAGGCCGGAATGTTCCCATAGACCTTAGACGCAGAATCCAGATCGTCTTTCAAGATCCATATTCCTCCCTAAACCCCCGCCAGAAGATAGGTGATATCCTGGCCGAACCCTTTATTGTCCATGGCCTCCTTAAAGGAAGGAAACTTAGAGAAAGGGTTATCGAACTTCTTTCTATGGTAGGACTTCCCCCTGAGGCGGCCCGGCGTTATCCTCATCAGTTCTCCGGCGGGCAGAGACAACGCATTGGCATTGCCCGAGCCCTAGCCCTGTCTCCCGAAATCCTCATCCTGGACGAACCGACCAGTGCTCTTGATGTCTCTGTTCAAGCCCAGATCCTTAACCTCTTAAAAGATATCAAAGAAAGCTTTTCTCTATCTTATCTTTTTATCTCCCATGACTTGCCAGTAGTAGAATTTATGAGCGATCGGATCGCCGTCATGTACATGGGCCATTTAGTAGAAATTTTTCCCAAAGGATTTAAAGGCCGACTTCATCCTTACACAGAGGCCTTACTTGCTGCCGTCCCTCTTCCCCGGCCAGGATCCAGGAAGAAAAGGCCTACTCTGGGGGAGCCCCCCAACCCCCTTGATCTTCCCCCAGGATGCCCTTTTTTAAAGCGATGCCCAGAACGAATCAGTATCTGTGAAAAAACCCCTCCTCGCCTAAGAGAAGACTTCCCTGACCATCTTATAGCCTGCCATGCAAGGGAAGGATAGTATGATCCATATCGATGGCTCCTATGGAGAAGGAGGCGGTCAGATCCTGCGCTCCGCCCTGGCCCTGTCAATCATTACCGGAAAGGCCTTCTTTATCAAAAATATTAGAGCCAGACGCAAGAATCCCGGACTCCGGCCTCAACACAGAGCCTGTGTCAAGGCGGCAGTGGCCATCTCTGAGGCCAAAGTACAGGGAGCCCAAATAGGTTCCCAAAAACTTTTCTTTTCCCCCCAGAAGATTAAAGGAGGCCGGTACCGTTTTGAAATCACCAGCGCTGGTTCAACCGGATTGGTCTTCCAGACCCTCTACCTCCCCCTCTTACTGGCCGACAGACCAAGTAGAATAACCATAACCGGCGGAACCCATGTCCCCATGGCCCCCTGTTACCACTACTTGGCTTTAGTCTTCGCCCCTTTCGTCCGCCAAATAAATCTTAGTCTTGATTTGGAACTAATTCGATGGGGATTTTATCCTTCAGGGGGCGGGGAAATACAGGTAGATATATTCCCATCTTCCTCAATAATACCGTTTTGCTGGACTGAAGATTTTTATCCTCAAAAACTTTGGGCTCTTTCGGTCGTTTCTGATAAACTCCCAGACCACATCTCCAAAAGACAGGCCCTTCGATTGGCTAGAAGGCTTGAGGCTCTCAAGGTGCCCCACGAGATTCAGACCCTGAGGGTAAAAAGTCAGGAACCCGGAACTGTAGTCTTTTTACTGGCCCAGTCAAAGGGAACCCAGGCCGGTTTCACCGCTGTAGGACTTAAAGGGAAACCAGCCGAAGTCGTGGCCGATGAAGCCGTAGACTCCCTAAATACATTTTTGAACACCAGAGCCCCTATTGATGAACATTTGGCAGATCAAATTGTCCTGCCGGCATCCTTGGCTAAAGGCGAGAGTCGTTACCGGGTCTCCCGCATCAGCCAGCATCTTTTAACCAATCTGTGGGTAGTCAAACATTTTCTCGAAATAGATTTTGAGATCCAAGGACAAGAGGGTAAATCTGGGGAGATAATAATCAGAGGAGCAGGACTGTCTTGACAGCTAAGCCTTGGTCTTATTAACTGTTTGCTGGCTAGCGGAAGCGCCAGGGGCACTGGTGGCCCCCCCGGACTTCAAATCCGGTGTGCCGTCTGAGAAAGGCGGCAGGTGGGTTCGATTCCCATGCGCTTCCGCCATTTTTGAGAATCCTTTCAGATTACCGCTTTACTTAACATCTCAATACCCGATCCCAGAATCCCCGGCCTCACATTGTTTCTCTGACGTCATCTCTCTTAAAAGGACAAAGAATCCTTAAAACTCTCAATAGGCCTAAATGAAAAAATAAAAATGGGCGGCAATTTGCCGCCCATTCTAAAGCTTTCCTTTCTATGGACTATCTATTCATTACTGGCAGGTTATGAGGATCAATGTGACAGTTCAGACAATCAGGGAACTTCTTATGTAAGGCCTCTGTATGAGGCAAGCCATGACAATCCTGACATTTTGGAATCTGACCATGTCTTACATGACAAGTAGCGCAATACAGCTCTGAGTGTTTAGTATGGTTAGTCTGAAGATTCTGATAAATCTCCGTATGGCAGGACCCACAAACATTAGTTGGCGTTTCTTCTGGGTACTGCTTAATATTGGTTGGGCTATGAGGAGAATGACAGACCAGACAATCTTCAAACGTCTGTCCTTCAACGTGAGGCTCGTGACAATCTAGACAACTAGGAATATATCCATGTTTGTCAGCATGGCACCCCTGACACCCGACCTCGTTGTGCTTGCTAGGATGAACCTGCATTTCTGAAGATTCATTCTTATGGCAAATAGCACAGAGGACTACCTGTTCTTCTTTACCTTTCACCTTAACTGTACGAGTCTGAAGAAGGGTTTCAAAGTTTATGTCCCTTGGAGAGTGAGGTTCTTCGTGACATTCAAGACAATTTGGAAAATCCTCTCCATGTTTCAAACCATGACAATTCTGACACTTAGGCATAATTTCATCCCAATTTTGTTTCTTTGGACTATAACGATGGAACTTTTCATGACAATTAGTACACATAAAACGATGCTTACTTTTACTCTCTTTAAGGGTTTTAAATATAGCATAGTGGCAACGGGCACACTCTGCTGGAGTCAATGGTTTGACTTCCTGTTCATAGAGTTCTGCTCCCGTAGGCGCCTTTTCTTCTGGAGAGACGGCAGGGGTGGGCTCTTTCTCCACCTCAGCTTTGGCTAATTCCAGAGGCTTAGGTGGAGGGACTTCTTCTGGTAAGGTTTGAGCCTCCTTTACTGGGGCCTTTTCGCGCTCAAGCGAAGCCTTTTCCATCTGCTGAGCACAGGCCACAAATATAACCGTTAATAAAAACAAACCTGCAAGACTTAAAGCTACAGCGGTAACTTTTTTCCTCATGGCAGCACCCCTTTTCTTATTTAGCTAGATTGTGTGGATCTTGATGGCAATCCAAACATCCCTTGAACTTTTCCAACATAGCCTGAGGATGAGGCTTGCCATGACAGGTTTCGCACTGAGGAATAATTCCATGGACTCCCCGGTGACAAAAAACACAGGCCAACTTGGCATGTTTAGTGGTTCCAGACTCGAGAAGCTCCTTTATATCACCGTGGCAGGCACCACAATCCATATTAGGAATATCCATCCCATAGGTAATCTCTAAAGGCTTGTGCACTGAGTGACACTTGATACAGTCATCAAACTGTTGTCCCTCCCGGTGTGGTTCATGACATTTTAGACAACTTGGGATGTAGCCATGTTTGGTATGACAGAAAGAGCAATCAACCTCTGCATGGGCGCTGGGATATTCATTGACTTCCTTGACCTGTTGCGGATGACAAGTCTTACAAGCTGGTTTGGTCTCTCCCTCAAAAACAATATTTAATGGCTGATGAGGATTACGATGACAAGCCAGACAATTAGGAAGTTCAAAATGGGACTTGCCCTGGTGACACTTGGAACACTTAGGGATTATTTGTTCCTTGGGAACTAAAGGAGGATGGCCTCCTTCATGACAATCAGTACAGGTAACGGCTGTTTTATGGCTTGCTCCCGCCTCCTGGATTTGATGGACTATCTGGGGGTGACATTTAATACAATCGCTACTGGTAAGCTGGAGAGGGGAGGTAGCCTCAGGGGTAGCCGGCTTTTCCTCCACTGCCCATAGCGGACTGACCGTTGGAACCAGCGCCAGAAGACCTGCCACGAGTAGGACCCTAATCACCTTCATCTTGCTCCTCCTAAGTCTTCATTTCTTTAGCTTCTGTAAGGGCGTTATAAATGAGGGGGTGGTATTCAAAGGAAAGTTACCCATCCCCCCTTCAACGATTTCCACCACCTGCACCCGGTGATTAAATAGATCTGCTACATAAATTCGACCGTATTTGTCAACTACAATATCGGTGGGGTAGTTAAACCATCCAGGGCTCCACCCCCGCCCCCCAAATTCAAAAAGCAGGCGGCCATCTTCATAACGAAAGGCCTGCCCCATGTGCCTCATATAGTCCACAACATAAATGACTCCTCGTTCAGGATCGGCCACTATCCCTCGAGGACGACTGAGTTTACCAGAACTGCCACCTTTTTGACCAGCCTTAAAAAGGTAGCGTTCCTGGGAATCATAGACGTATAATCGGCCCATTTCTTCACTTACCAAATAAATTCGGCCTTTTTCGTCAATGAAGACGTCGGAAATAACCGCCTTTTTGGCAGGAAGATTTTTAGAGACCGAATCTTTAGGGCTCAGGAAGTGAAGGAACTTCCCCTGGCGATCAAGGACCACTACCCCCGCAAAGTCAAGCCCCACTACATATATCTGCCCCTGAAGCCCGATGGCTATTGACTTAGGATAAAAGGTCTCTGCCCCCTCAAAGCCTTCAAAGTAAATATCTTTAATCTTTATGGCCGCAGCATTAAAGACCGAAATACGAGCTTTCGGCTCCTTTTCAGTAGGATTCTGACAGATATAGAGATTGCCCTCAGCATCTAAGGTCAGCCCCGTAGGGGCATCAACCCCTCTCCCCGGACCGATGGAAAAGACAGGAAAAAGATCCGGGCTATAGATAATTACTTTGGCCTTTGAGGCATCTATGACATAAAGTTCATCTCGGACGGGATCATAGGCCAAAGCTGAGGGATAAGAAAGGGATTGGCCTAGGTCATCTTTGGTAAGAAGGGCCACCACCTTGACTTCGGCCACAGAAACCGAGGGCTCTTTGGCCTTAGCAGAAGTAACAAATAAAATAAGGCCTAGGAAGGCCAGAAAAAAGGCCTTCCTAGGCCCTAAAATGTGGTTATTGCCCTTTGGTGGTATGGCAGACGAAGCAACCACAGTTTGCATTGCTGGTGCCAGCGATACAGGTGTTCAGATAATCCCAACGAAGCATATCCGGATACGGACTTCCATGCGGCCGATGACAGGAAAGACACATCACCTGATCACTGCCAGGAGTGACTATATTGGTAGGACCAGTCATCCCCGTAAGAGAATTAGGATCACGGGCCACTGGAGCAATGGGATTATAATCCCCGGGGCCAGTACCGCCTGGATTATTGTAGTAATAATATTCTTTGTTAGGATCATTGGGGAGAGCAACATGATTTGGATGACGGAACCACGGGGAATGATTATCGGCGATCACACTTCCATCAGTGTCCACATAGTTTAGACCGTGAAATTTATAGTGACAACCAGCACAATAATTACTCATGGAGTTGTCATCATTGCCATAAGCATTGTTAGTACCATTGTACTCATTGTGATCAGTAGCACTTACTGTTTGCTCCCAATCAGAATCCTCTATACCAATAACCCCCGTAGCAGAACTACCATGATAAGAAGAATTTAAAAAGCGATACCAACCACCAGACTCCCCTACCACAGGACCTGAATCATCAGCATGGTGAGCCGGCTTATGACAACTCTCACACTTGGCCACCCTCTGATGACAGTCAGCACAAGCTTGACCACTTGCCGAATCGGGCATACCCGGAGCTTGACTAAGATTGGCATCCTGACTGACTCCATCTATAGCTAAGACGTTGTGGCCATAGACGTCTCCCTTATTGATCAACCAATAAAAGTTACCCCCAGCAAGGGTTCCCGTCGCACTACCATCACTCGGATATGTGGGCTCAGCAAGGTTAACTACAATGGGAATCCGGGTACTGCCTACAGTAACGATGGTCTCCGAGGTGGTATTGGAATGGCAACCCACACAAGGATCACTAAAATTCGATGAAGGATCTAAAAGATAGGGATTGGGACCAGAGGCCTTAATTGCCTGGCCATTTTGGGAATTGTGCATTGTATGACAGTTAGAGCAGACTCCAGAAACCCTGGCCAAAGCCGATCCGGCCATAAACAAAAATAAGACTAAACTTAAGAAAACAACCCAGATTTTTTTCTCTCTCTTCTCCATCCTCCCCCTCCTGCCCAAAAAGCGAAGAGGGGCTCCCGCCCCTCTTCGCAAGTTAATGCTAAACCTTAATACTTGGTAGTGTGGCAGGCGTAACAGCCACAGTTACCTGCAGCGCCACTTGAGGCATTACACTAGGTATAATCCCAGCGGAGAAGGTCATCGTTGGGCGAACCATGGGCCCGATGGCAGGAGATACAGAGTACGATGGCGTCATTGGCCGCCTGAAGAACCGTGCTTTTAACAGAGGTGATATCCGTTGAACCAACTGGAGCACCCGGCCAATAAGTACCAGCAGTACCAAAGGGACCAGGATAGGCACCATACTCTTTAGTAGATACATTGTTTAGGTCAAAATCAGTAGGATGACGAATCCAAGGCGAGCCAACCGTGCTGGCCTCATCATCAGCACCAGCAGCATTTCCGGTACCGCTGTGGAAGTTACCGTGACACTCGGCACAAAGATAGTTAATGCTGGCCGAATCGGCCTGGGTAGGATCATCGCCAAAGGTATCGGCCCGATCTACCGCATAGTACTGGTTATGGGCCGTAGAGGTAGGCTGATACTCCCAATCCGAATCTTCAAGACCCTTGATACCCTTAAGAAAACGGAAACTCTTCCCAACGGTAGTGCCATCAATAGTGGAGTCATCAGTGTGATGAGCACCAGAGATGGCCTTAAAATCATCAGCCTGGCTATGATCTCCATGGCAACCATAAGTCCCAGCACAGGTAAGTTGAGTACCCCATGTAGGAGAACCACCAGCTACCGCCCCATTTTTCTGAAAATCAGTGGGGTTCCAACCAGGAGGAGTAAGACCAATAGCAGCATCCTGACTGGCAAAGGCCGTCACGTTGTGGCCCTTAGCATCTTGCCCCTGGGCCACCCAGTAGAAATTACCGCCAGCAAGGGTGTTGGTACCATTTTCGATACCGAAATTACCATAGGTGGGCGCTGAGGTAGAGTTTACATACGGGATGTTATTGCTACCTGTATTGGTACCCGTATGACAAACACCACAATCACCCTTGGTAAGAGCCCGGTATGGCCCACCGGAGACCACCGCTGCCCCGTTTTGAGAGTTATGCATGGTATGACAGTCCGAACAAGGACCTTGCACCCGAGCCTGCGAGAGCCCAGGCAAGACCCAAACTAAGGCCAAAATAGCTACAAAGATAAAACCCTTTTTCATAGCTCCCCCTTTCTTAAAAGGTTTTTAATTTTTAAAGGTTTTTAATTTTTAAAAGACCTTTTTATCACAAAAATAACCTCTTTGGATACGAAAATCAATTTTCTTTTATATCATTTATTTAGTAATTATTCACCAGCCCCCTTACCTACCACCCCCTTTGCATTAGTTTTAATTTCATTATTTCTATCTTCCTAACCATTTTGATTAATAGGCAGGATCTCGCTTTTTTCACCTTATCTAGCCATTCGCCCCTATATTCAGGGAATTAAAATCTTTTTGCTAAAAAGCTAGTCTTTCAAAAAGATTTGATTCCCAAAATAGTGTTTATCCTCTAGACTACTTATCGGGCTTTTGTCAACTGATTTTTAAAAATTCCATTTTCGGCAAAAAGGAAAAAAAGATTTACTTTTCTTGAGAATTTTCTCCTCAAAACAAGTTGAAAATAGGCACAAATAAATATATTTAACAGGGCCAATGAAGGGTTCGTTGTGGGGGAGGTTTATAATCGGTTTTTTTTTGTTTTTCGGTCTCCAGATGGGGGAAACAGTGAAGGCCTATAACTTTTCGGCCGACTGGCGTCACTGGGAATATTCCAGCCAGGAAAGCCAATTCCAGCAGACCTATTCATTAAGCCTTTCTTCTCAGGCTACCAGAGTCATTAGTACCGGGGCCACTATTCGCTACAGCCGCCTTGAGCAGGCGGCAAGGACTCGCGAACTCTTCACCCCAACTGCCTATATAGGGATTAGAAACGATCTTTTTAATCTTAATCTCAGTGCTACTGATACTGAAAGGCGTAACTCGGATTCAGCCAACTTTTCTTCCCGATCTTGGGATGCCAACCTCACCACTAGCTATAAAGAAACTTCGTTTCGCTTCTACTACGGAAGCTCTACCCAACAGGATGATAGACAACCTCGCCGGATAGATACCACTTCTGATCACTGGGGACTGAGTGCCGGCCGCACTTGGCGGGGTCTAGACCTATTTTATGATTACCGGGGGTCAAACAGCCAGGATCGGGTAAAAGACTCCACTACCACTACTGAATCCCATTTCCTTAAAGGACAATATTCGGGAAGATGGCGAAAACTTACCTATAATTTTGGCCAACAGGTAAATTTCTCCACGACCGACTGGGAGGGAAAAATAAGTGGTGGAGGATACGCAGAGCTGGAATTAAACATTAGTGTAACCTGGGAACCCAGTAAACCGGCCAATGGAGAAACCTTAAAAAAGAATCAGGTCATCATCATTGACCTTGGGACCCAATCCGTAGATAGTATCTATTTTTATACAGATGGAACCATTCTTGAGAGTGTCTCACACAATGTCCGCTGGGATATTTACTGGAGTTCAGATCGCTCTAACTGGAAACTTATCGATTCGGATGTCTCCCTTCCTTATCGCTTTTCTAGTACCTTTTCCGGCGGTAGATATATAAAATTGGTGGTCACCGAAGTCCCTATTCCGGCCCCGACCCTTAACGACCCAGAAGTTAAGGCCTATAAGTATATTTACACTAGCTCCTATACTCAAAAGTCTAAAACATATCGGACCGACGCCTCAGTTACTTATAGCTTTAATGAAAATATATCCCTTTCTTATTTCCTGGCCTATGACAAAAATGTCCCTGACCCGGGAGGCCAAAGCGAAAATACTGTCCAGACTCTGGCTGGTTCCTGGTTTATAAACAAGTATTTCCAGACCCAGGCAAACCTTTCCCAGAGCAGCAATAAGATGGAGGGACAGCCAGAGACCAAGATCACCAACGCCTCTCTAACCATAATATCTGATATCCTCGATACTCTTTCCCTGTCCACCGGTCTGACCCACTCTGTCTCTCAAGTCGGGGGGGCGGATCAGAGTAGCTCTGACAGCCTGACCGTCTCGACCACGGCCAGACTTTATCCGGACCTTGATCTCCGCTGGGATCTAACCTATACCCAATCCCACAGCTACGAATCAGATACCGACACCACAGGTCTGAGCTCAAGAATAAACCTTACGGCCAGGATACGCCCCAGCCTGACAGTCAACACCCTTTACAACTATACGCAAAGTAAGACCTCAGGGGCTACTACCAGTGAGGCTACTAGCCATGATTTTTCTGTCGATGCCAGCTGGCGGGCCTCAGATGTTGTCTTGATCCGAGTGGCAGAGGCCGTCTCCTGGTCTGATACGGAAGATACAACCTATTCTATTAATGGCTCCTTTTGGTGGGCCATAAGTCCGAAGGTCCAGTTCAATGTTCAATATTCGGGCTCTCGTTCAGGTGATACCACTAGTGATCAGTACTCTGTATTCCTCTCTTGGAGTATTAGCCAATATCTTTCCCTAAAAACCAACTATTCCTGGGCTAAGAGTGATAACCAGACTCAATGGACCTGGATGATAAATCTAACGGCCTCTTTTTAAGAAAAACGGGGGTTTTTTTTATGAAGAAGCTACTGAAGTTTACCGTTTTATTTTACATGGGCCTCTTTGTTTTGTTATTCAGTTCTTGTGGTAGCAAACAAATGATGGAATCCTTTGTCAGGGAGGGAGTAGATCCCTCTTACATAAAGAGGGTGGCCGTCCTCAAATTTGAAAACAACTCTCAAGACAGCTACGCTGCAGAGCGACTCCGAAACATCACCATGACCCAGATTCTCTCTTTGGGCCTTTTTGACGTGATTGATAAGGCCATGGTAGACGTAGTTCTAGAAGAACAAATGTTGGGTGACAAGGTCTCTCTCGACAAGAGCACTCTCCGACGGATAGCTAAAAAACTTGGTGTTCAGGCCCTAGTTGTCGGCTCGGTTGATGCTTATGAAGAAAAAAGAGAAGGTAGTTATACTTATCCGGTGATAGCTTTGACCTTAAGGCTCATAGATGGGGCCTCAGGGGAGGTGATCTGGCAGGCCAGTGGCACAGCTAGTGGTTATAGTACAGTAGGGAGGCTTTTTGGGCTGCGGCCTCAGGATTTTACCCAGGTAAGCTTTAACCTGGTAGAAAGGCTCCTTAAAACTTTGAAATAACGGCCTGCCGTAAGGGGGCTAAATGTTCAAGAAAATATTATACCTTTGCTTACTTATATGCTTGGCATTTGTTTTTGGCTCTCAAGCCCAGGGTCAGATCGCTGTCTTTCCCTTTGAGGATCTTTCTAAAGACATCAATGGAGTCAATCTAGAGCTATCAGAGATGGTAGCCCAAGGGCTCGAAGATCAGGGCTTCCAGGTGGTCCACCCACAAAGAGTCTTAGACTTCCTGGCTCAAAGTCGGATTCGCTGGACAGGTTGGGCGGAAAGGCTTACTGCTGCGAGGGCTGCCCGAGAGCTGGGAACAGATCTTATTCTTTTAGGAACAGTGACCGAACTTGACCCTCAAGAACCGGCCTTGGGGCTCAGTTTAAGAATCCTCCGGGCTCGAGACTACAAGCTTATCTGGAGCAAAACCATCTCCCTATCTGGCCTTGAAGAGGTGAGCCTTTTAGGCCTTGGCCGACATGACTTCCAAAGCCTTATCTCCCAAGCCATATACAAAATTATGGCCAGTCTTCCAGCTGATCTGGAACGCAGCTTGGCCCAACCGCCTATCTTTGAGATCGCCGATGTCTTCGTTCGGCCTCGCCATGTGCGAGGAGGTAAGCGAATAGAATGTGCTGTCCGCCTTGATGTCTCTGGAGATGCACCGGAGGAGGTCTATTTTGTCCTCCCCAGTGGCCGTCGTATTCCAACTATTAAAAGGGGAGAGCTTTATGTCGCCTGGTGGACAGCCCCTCGTAAAGAAGGAAGGTACCCAGTAAACATTCTTCTTAAGTGGGGGGAGCCCTGGCAGTTTGAAAAGAAGCAGTTCCTGTCGTCTTTTGTGGTCGACAACACCCCTCCCAAACTAGAGCTCAGGACGATAAAGGGGGAGAGTCTCCCTCAAGGAGTGGCCTTTAAAAGGCATATCGTCCTTGTGCCGGTAATGGGTCGTCCGGAACCTGTCTCGCGGTGGTTGCTACGCATCTCTTCCGTAGAGACCGGCCAGATAGTGGTAAACGAAGAGCGGCCTGGGCGTCTGCCTACCTCTTTTACTTGGCGAGGGGCCGATCAGGCCGGACACCGAATTCCTGATGGCCGTTACCGGGTCTCTCTTCAGGTCTGGGATCAGGCTGGCAACACTTCCGTAGCCGAGCAAGACCTTATTGTGGTCAAGGGGGCCCCACCAGTAAACCTTCAGGCCCGGGCCTTCTCCGAGAAGATGGTCATCAAGTTTAATATTGGATCCCACCCGGTACCAGTTTCCGAATGGCGCTTGGAGCTTTGGGATAAAGACGGCAACTTGATCGCTGAATATGAAGGACAACGCCCACCCAAATTCCTCACGGCTCCTAAAAAAGAAGGGCTCTATTATACTCTAGAGGTTCGAGACATCCTGGGGAACCGACGATTTGTCCGCAATGAAGAATTAAAGCCGATCATCATGCGCGCTGCAGAAGAGAAGAAGAAGGCAGAAGAGAAGAAGTGGGTGGATGACTTCTAGGATTTTATGGGTAGTTTGGCTGTTTTTTCTGGTCATCGGTCTCTGGGGATGTGGAGCGGATCTTCCCCGCATTGATGTTGTCCGAGGTGTCTCTGAGAGGCCCTGCCGGATAGCCATCCTACCCTTTATCAACCAGACCGAACACCCCACGGTGGCCCGCCTTGTTTACCGAGTACTTTTGGCCCAACTAGTAGGGACTCGCTCCTTTGAGGTGGTAGAGGAGGGCGCTGTGCGCCATTTCCTGGTTATCGAAAGGGCCCCTGTTGGCCAAGAACCTCCAGCCAGAGTGGTTCGTCTGCTAGGGAATAAAATCGGAGCTCAGGCCGTAATAAGTGGCGAGATTTTGGAGGCTAAAGAAGAGGGAGGCAATGTCTCACTGGCCTTCAACCTTTGGGTGAGAGAGACAAAGACCGGACGTCTCCTCTGGAGTACCTACCACTCCCGTCGAGGAGAAGACTATCGCAAGGCTTTACACTTTGGACGAATCTGCACGATTACGGGGTTGGCCCAGAAAATGATTTCTGAGATCGTAGCTGAATGGCAAAAAAAAGGACTAGGAGGTTGCCATAAGTGAGGATTATACAAAGACTCCTTTTGATATTGATGATCTTCTTCCTTTTTCCAGGCCCTTCTTGGGGCTTTTGGGGAAAAGACTATCTTGTCAAAATAAACGGTCAGAAATATACCGAGGATGATTTCAAGCGTTGGTGGAAATACTGGAAAGAGCCTGGCATGAAAGTCCCTGAGACCCCAGATCCCTTTATCGACTGGAATCTCCTGGCCGATGAGGCCTTGGCTTTAGGGCTTGACCAAGAGCCATCTTATCAAAGAAAGCTCCAGGTCTTTATTCAGGTCCGTTCCTTAATGCAATTAAAGTACGATGAGGTTGACAGCCAGATCGACCTCAGTCGGCGTACCCTTTGGCCAGAGTATGTTAAGAATTATACCCCTCGTCTAAAGATAAAAGCCCTAATCTCCAAAGACAAAAAAGAAGTCGAGGCCTGGAAGGCAAAGATCAAAACCCCTCAAGACTTTGATGACCTCTTTGAGAGGTTACTCTCTGAGGGTAAGGCCAAAGATTTTGGTTGGGAACGTCCCAAAACCATACCAGAGGCCATCAAAGAGACCGTAATTTCGGCCAAGCCCGGAGATATCCTAGGGCCTCTTAAGTTCCATGATCGTTACTATATTCTCTACGTTCTAGAGAAAAAAGGGCCCGATGAAGAAGATTTTAAGGCTGTCCGGGATAACGTAGCCGCCGAGATTAAAAAAAGAGAATCCCAAAGACTTACAGCCGAACTCATCAAGCGCCTGCGAAAAAAATATCCCATTGAGATAGACCAAGAGGCCTTAGACAAAATTGGTCTTGAAGAACCTACACCAGAGTTGGCCCAAAAGGTAATCCTTAAGATTGCGGACAAAAGCCTGACCGGAGCCGACCTCCATGAGCTTCTGAAAAAAGAGGCCCGCTTGCGCCTCGGCAAGGAACCAGATCCCCAAAGTCTCTCTAAAATCAAGGAACGAATTATAAATGATACCATAGCTCAGACTTTAACCACCTGGGAGGCAATAAATCGCCACTATGAGACCCGTCCTCCTCTTAAGGAAGTCTATGATTTTTATAAACGGCATCGTTTGGTCCGGGAACTAGAGGAAAAGATTATTTGGCCCCAGGTTAAAGTGACCGAAGAAGACGCCCGACGCTATTATGAAGAACACAAAAAAGATTTTACCCGGCCAGCCCAAGTGGAGATGGCAGTCATAAAAACCCAAGATGAACAGCTGGTCAGAAAAGTCTACCAACGTATTCAACGCGGAGAGGATTTTTTCGAGGTGGCCAAGGAGGTTGATTTTCATGGCGCCCGCCCAGAACGAAGGACGCTTGAAAGCTTGGTGCCAGAGATGAGAGAGGCCCTCTTAAAGATGGAGCCTGGACGTATCTCCCCCATTATCAAGTTTAAGAGCCCCTTTGGAGAGGACTGGTACGCCATTGTCAATCTTCTGAAACGCACTCCAGAAGAGGTTCATCCCTTTGAGATGGTTAAAGAAAGTATTGAGAAAACCCTGGCTCAGCAACGGTTTGAGGATCTTAAAAAGGAATATCTAGCCAAGCTGCGGGAAAAATCCGAGATAGAAGTTAACCAGCAGAAATGGCAAAGGCTTAAAAAAGAACTGGAGGCTGGAGATGATGCCCATGTCCATTAGGTGGCAGCTGTTGGGGCTGATCCTTTTGATTCCCTTATTTTTTGGCTGTGTTCAAGGCCCTCAGCCTCAAGCTCCTAGGGTCAAAAAGACCTGCCTAGACTGTCATCCAGACTACAAGGATTTGGTTACCAAGGACGGCCCAATCGTCCACCAGCCAGTAAGCACCGGCCAATGCAACGGCTGTCATCGTCCCCATGGTTTAGTGGGCGGGGCCTTCCTAAAAAGTGATCCTCCTCAGCTCTGTCTCCGCTGCCACCGCTCGGTTTGGGAGGAATTGGGCCGCAAAAATATTCACAAACCAGCCCGAAGGGCTTGCTTCCGCTGTCATCAGCCTCACTCGGCCCCGGAAAAAGGCCTCTTGAAAAAGCCTGTTGACAGCCAGTGCTTAGAGTGCCATGGAGAAATCGACCAAAGAGAGGTTAAACACCAGGCCCTGGAAGAGGGGTGTCTCCGTTGTCACGAAACCCACGCCTCGGATCAACCAGCCCTTCTTAAAGAAGATTCTTCAAATCTGTGTCTTTCTTGTCATACGGACGAGAAGGCCTTAGAAAAGGCCCACTTTGGCTACGAGGTAAAGAAGGCCTGTATAGACTGTCATGATCCCCATGGGGCCCAAGACCAAAAGCTTCTTCGTCCTTCTATTCATCAGCCTGTAATCGCAGGGAAGTGTAATTCTTGCCACCTGGGGCAGGGGGAAAGACCCCTTATGCTTAAGGGAGATCCTCAAAAGAGCTGTCTGGAGTGTCATCGTCAGGAAAGTGGTCCCAGCACTCATCCCCCTTATGTCCAAGGCAAATGCCTTACCTGTCACGGTCCCCACGGAAGCGCTTATTTTCCGCTACTATCAGAGTCTCCCAAAGTCCTGTGTACC